>CANBTO010000182.1 GCA_947372405.1 Verrucomicrobiaceae bacterium | reverse complement strand
CGGCAACGATGTCCAAGCCTTCGCCGACGCACTCATCTTCAACTGGCTGATCGCCGGGACCGATGCCCACGCCAAGAACTTCTCGCTGCTCATTGCCCCCGGATCACAAGTTCGCCTGGCTCCTCTATACGACCTCGCCTCAGTGCTGCCCTATCCGCAGCGCATCGATCCACAGAAAGCGAGACTCGCCATGAAAATCGGCAGCAGTTACCGCCTACGCGAGATTCGCCGGAATCACTGGGAAGCGTGCGCCCGCGATCTGCGGATGCCCGCGAACGACCTGATTGGACGGGCCGAATCCATGATTGAACGCGTGATCGATGCCGCGCCCAAAATCGCGAGCACCCTGCTGGAGGAAAAGCTCGATGACCCTGTGATCGAAAAGCTTGTCGATTCGATCAATGCTCACGCCCGGAACTGCCGCGAGCGTTTGGCGGATACCCTTGCCTGACAAAATCGACAAATCGGACGATCACTGACGCCCGCCACTTCATAATGCTCGTTCTCTCCAATTGATCCCGCAACGGTGGGTGATTACATTCCCTGAAGTTCCCGACTTTTGTTCCTTTTCCATCCTCTCAAGGAAATCACACAAGTGCATATTTTCGCATTTGCCATGTGAAATGAATGGAAATGTTGCCAATTCTGGAGGCATTCACCTCCGACCGTTATACTGGTCCTTCTTGCTTTCATCATCCAGGAGCATGTCGGTGGTGCAGGAAAGGGATTCGCTGCAGAAATCGATCACGGCTTGCGCGGCCAAATCGTCCTCCAGATTGCCGATCATCACAGCGAGCGAGCCATGCGCTTCCCGTGCTTCATTCAGGGTTGAAATCAGGTGTTTCTTCCAGATTTCGTCGATCTCGGGAGAGTTGCGCAGGGTTTCGGCGGTCGATTCGAACTTGGTCCACAGGGTCTGCCAGTCCTTGGCTCGTTGCCGCGCTGTTTCCTGATCTCCCGGCTTGGGAGATGGTTCGGCGGATGGCTTAGCGGCAAGCTCTTCGGCGTATGGTTCCAGCAGGTTGGTCTCGAGTGTTAGATCGTTGCGTTGGATTTCGTGGCCCACCCAGCAGCCACCGCCGGTTCCGACTCCGGCCATTTCGACCATCATGTCCTGGAATATGGAAAGCGGCTGCCGCCAATCGTCCAGGCGCAAGATCATGGTCTCTTCGGATTGAGCGAGACGTTGTTCGGTTTCGTGGCGGAGCTTTTCCGCCTGTTCTTGTGCGTATTGATCCATGCCGCCTTCACTGCTCACGAACGCGGGGTCTTCCATGGCGGAGGTCTTATCGTCTTCCACTGCAACATCCTGCGGGCATGGCGGAGGAAAGTCGTCGCGTGCGGCGGATGGATGAGTGTCAAAGGCTATTACAAGGATTCCTAACAAAATGGCGCATCCCATTCCGGCCACAAAACCGATCGCCGCCGATGGCAGGCTGAGGCAGGGCAGGAAACCCGGTTCGCAGCGCTCATTCCAATTCCGTTCCCGGCGCCGGTTGAGGAGATTCCGGGAGGATCGATCCAACCGCATCGCGCGGTCTTTCCGCAAAACATCCCGCACGTCGCCATCGGTTTCCGTGCCGCCAATCGGCGTCGCGCACTCGTCAACGGATTCGCTGGATTCTGAAGGGTCTTGGTCCATCACTCGAATGGCTGGAGTTTAGCGGAAGCCCGTTTGGAAATGCAGCAGATTCGCGGATTTTTCATCGGCCGTCGTCCCGTTCCGGCTTGTCCTCGGATGCGCGGAAGCAATGCTGTTTTCCATGGATGGGAAAACTCCGGCCTTGCCGCTGCCGCACATCACCATCTGCGGGTTGGGCGCGGTCAGAAGTTACTCGCAACAGGAAAAATTCAGCCACGTGATTTCGATCTGGGGCGCGGGTTCCGCCGATGATGGTCCGGACGAAGTGCGATCGTTGTTTCCGGCATCGAGCGTGCGTGTAGTCCGCTTCGACGACATCGAGGTGGACGGTGCCGGCGCGGTGACGGTGGAAACGGTCCAGTCCATTTTGGAGTTCGGCTCGGGACTTTCCACCGACGACAAAATCCTCGTCCATTGTCTGGCCGGAGTCTCCCGTTCGCCGGGCATCGCCTTCGCCATCGCCTGCCAGTTCGCCGGACCGGGAAAGGAAGCGGCCGTGCTCCAACAACTCGTCGCAAGAAACCCATGGATCAAACCCAACCGCCGGGTGGTTTATTACAGCGACGAACTGCTCCAGCGCGATGGCCGCATGAACCAAGCCGTCGGCGTGATCTATGCCAAGTTCATGGGTCGGCGGGCGGCATACTATTCTCCGTGAAACCATAACCCCACTCCCAAAACCATGACTCCCGAGGAAGACGACATTCCTGATTCCACGGACGATTCCGTTTCCATAAGCGACCGCATCGATGACGGCTACTTCTCCTTCGGAACCATCGTGCGCGTCGAGGGCGACACGTTTGTCATGAGGGAATACGATTTCGCCACCGATGCCGATGTGGAGCAGGCCTATCAGGTCACGCCCGCCACCGAATACGGCAACGTCTTTCAACTCTCGCACCTCAGGCCCGGAGATTCGGTGGTGATCGACTACCAACTCGATGGACAGACCCGGAGGGTGGAAACTCTGGTCAAAGAGGATCTGGGACCCGACGAGAATGACGATCTTCCTCCGGACCAGTAAGCCTCAGGAGCTCTAACCGCGCATCATTTGCCGATTTTCCGGCATTCCATGCCAACCGGTTAGTCCCGCCTTGCCACCCGCTCCGGCTTCCGGCATACGCGATGTTGAAATGAAGCGGAATCTCCCCTCCCGTCCGCACGCGCCGCCCGTGGCCAACACTCGGCGGGTGCTGGCATTGGGCACGATCCGCCGTTTGGAGAAAGGAGCCGCCTGTGCCGGTTGAAATCCAGTGTTCCGCATGTGGTTCCAACAAAACCATGGCCGTTCCGGATTCGCAGGCCTTTCTTTGTTATGCCTGCAAACACGAGTTCACGCCGGAGAAGGTGGTCGCGCCACTCCGCATCTTCCTCAGCTACGGCCACGATGAGAACGAGGAACTGGTCCCTCGCATCAAAACCGACCTGGAAAAGCGCGACCACGATGTCTGTTTCGACAAGAACGATATCAAAGCGGGCGACGACTGGCGGCGTCCCATCACCGACGGAATTCCGGGGTGCAGGAAAGCGCTCTCGCTCCATTTCGATCATACAGCGCGACAGCACGGTGCAAGACGATGCCACCCATTTCCAGAGCGCCCCCTTGGATGGGGGGCGCTATCCATGCCATAACAACAATGCAGCGACCACCATGCCCAACCAGACCCGCGCGATCAAGAGGATTTTCATCTCCTACAGGCTTCGCAGAAGCCGCGAAAATGGAGTTAAGCAAAATCCTACCGATGAGGAACTCTCGAGAAGCCTTATGGAAGACGCCTACGCCCACCGAATCAGCTACCATCTGAGAAAGCAGCCAGAGCTTGATGTATTCTGTTATGATATTCCTGCCAGCACGATTGCGGGGACACAGAACACGATGTGGGAACAGCATGTCGCCCCTCACCTTACAATCGCGAACGTCTTCATCATCTTCCTTGGGGGAGGAACCGAGCAGGAATTCGCCAAGTCCGGCCAGGGCAGGGAGTTTTCCGCATGGAAAGCGAACAAGCAGAAGGGAAAAGTCCTCATAGCGGTCAGATTGCGCGGCAACGAGACGTTTGTTCCCGAGGAAATATCCAAATCCAAACCCCATTATGTCGATGCGGCGGGCGAATCGCTGAATATGGGGGATCTGGAGCAGGCGGATAAGCGAGCCAACGACATCTACAAGCGCATACACGCAGCACCCGAACGGGAGATCTGGCGTGACGGGCTTCCGATTGGCTACCCCTTCGAGTATGAGAAGCAGATCATCGATGCCTTCTTTTACGAGGGCGAACACCCTTTCCAAGATCAGCCCAACGGAAAAGAAGAGAGCGACAAAATGCTCCTGCGCGATCCTCACAAGCTCGCAGCCGGTTGCTTGCTCAGGTGGCCGACGGTGGGCCGGTTCGAAGCGTTACCACAAAGCGGCAGGGGGGGGGAATTACCGGAATCGGAAGCAGGTGCCTATCGTGACGACTGCATGGTCGTCGTGGATGCACGGGGCAAATTCAATTCCGTGCGCAATGGAAACTCATGCCTCGGCAAACTCGGGCTGGTCTTTCCCGAAGCGGGACCTCGGAAGGAAATCATGTTCGGCAGAAAGCTGGAGGTTGGGATCATTGTCTCCGGCGGGCTTGCTCCTGGAATCAACGCGGTGATTGAAGGCATTATTGAGCGTCATCGCCAGTATTTCCAACATGCCATGAAGACGGACGACGGAGTCCTCAAGATCAAGGCGTTCCAAGCGGGATTCCAGGGCTTTGCCGTCGAGGACAATCCATTCGAGACGGTCGAGATATTCATGCGTGACAAGGAGATCAAGACCGACGAGATCAATACAACGGGGGAATTGGCCAGTAGGATTGCCGCAGCCAAGTCCCATGGCGGCACCGAGATCACGACCGCACGCCATGACGAACTCCAGGAGGGGAAAGCGGACAGGCCAAGCAATATCGACGAGATAGTGGACCGCCTGACCGATCCGAGATCAAAGAGCCGGGTGGACATTCTGTATGTTATCGGAGGGGAGGGCAGCATGCGCGCCGCGCATGCGCTGGAAGCGCGCGCGGGTCTGCGCAAAAAGCGGCTCAGCGTCGTGGGAATCCCCAAGACCATGGACAACGACATCCTCTGGGTCTGGCAGTCCTTCGGATTCTTGTCCGCCGTCGAAAAAGCACGGGAGATTCTGGCGCAGCTCGATACCGAGAGCAAGTCGAACCCGCGGCTATGCGTGATGCAGTTGTTCGGCTCCGATTCGGGGTTCGTCGTAAGCCATACCGCGCTGGCCAGCGGGCAAAGTTGTCTGGCGGCCCTGATTCCGGAAATCCAGTTTTCGATGCGCAGTCTCGGACAGTTCATCAAGACGGAGTATGAACGTCACAAGCATGGCATTCTGGTGCTGGCGGAAACGGCGGTTCCAGTGGACATCGAGGACTTTCTCGACATACCCGAAGCGGAACTGAGCGACCGCGAGAAGGATGCGGTCCGCAGGTTCGTGTGCTCGGCACTCGTCCGGCAGGATGAATTCCCGGACAACAAGGCCTTCGAGGCGGTGGCGGAGGCTCTTGGGAAAAATTCCGATGTGGTCCAGAAGTCTGAGTCTGACGGGAAGTCGCTGGTGGAGGCACGCGATGCGTTTCGAAAGGGTTCCCAAGAGCCGCGCTCCCGCGCGCGTCTCGTCGAGATTGTCAACCGCATCGTAATCAACAACGCGGATGCCTGGATTCGTAAGAATCCGATAAAGTTGCAAAAGGCGTTCGCTCTGGCTTCGCCCCCGGCCGAAGCACGACGTGGTTATGATCTCTACGCGAATCCTCTTCGGAAGGCATTTCATGATCTGGATGGGCTCATCCGCAAGGCGAAGGGTAGCAATGTGATCGAGATCTCGGTGGATCTGACGGAGGAACTCCATGCGCTGTCGCAGATTATTTGCCTTCCCTATGAAGCGACCGCGATCATTCGGGAAGTGAGGAAGGCCGGAAGGCCGGGTGCTCCAAGCGGGCCAGTCGTGATTCCGAAACAACTGGTCTGCCAGTTGTGCAAGCGCCTTCGTGAGACCTTCGCCCGGATATTCGGGGAGTGCTATCTCAGGATCCCCGCCCGCCGCTGGACCTTGATCCGGGATCGGCGGGTTTTTGGACAAACGCCGGACGAACTCAGAACCGCCAGTTTGAAGATTGTTTCGCTGGTATTGGATGTCGATACGCTCCTGCACCCATCCAGACGAAAGGAAGGAACCAATTTGGCGCGGCACAACCACCAGATCTTCACGAGCGAGCCCCGCCACCTGATCCGGGTGATCCCTCCAAGTTGTCATGACATCATCACTGCGGATCGTATGGGACGCCTAGCGGTAGATGGCGCGATGGCGGGTTACCACGATTTTATGATCAGTCAATGGTTGACCGAATTCGTTTTGGTTCCACTGCCTCTTGTGGTTCTTGGTAGAAAACGAGTGCCCCACGACGGCATATTCTGGAAATCCGTGATTGCCAGCACAGGCCAACCAGAAAACCTCTGGTATGAGGCTGTCACACCCGCTTAGTCATCGCGCAACATTCCACGTCTCACCTATGAACGCATCAGCCCCTGCATCACACTCTGCCCGTTGCCTAATCGCAGCGGATATTGATAAGACCATTCTCGACCAGAATAAGAACGAGAGACAAAGCTTCATCCTGAATGTCTCGCCCTGTTTGTTCGACGCGGCGAGGACAGGTGCAAGCTTGGCACTGGTGACCGGTAACAGCATGCATCAGGTGGCGGAGCGATTGCTCCCATTGATTGTTCGGGAACTGTGCAACCGTGAGGCCATGCACCTGCTAGACCGATTCCATTTTTTCTCAAATTCCGGCGGCGTATATTTCCATTTCCCTGCCGATGCGATGGGATCCGCCAAACCTCAGAACAGACAGACCGCCGGGAGGTCGATCTGCAAGAACAAGGTGCTGCGGACAATCACCAAGAAACACGGCGAGAGTGCGATCATCAGCCCCGTGTTCATCGATGAGCCGTATCTCGAAAAGTGCCGAATCCCAAGCCGGGACATTGCCGTGCTAAGCCAAGTAATGTCAGAGGTAGCGGATGCTTATTGCAGAAAGATCAAGCGAGGGCCCAAATCGCTGATTGCGAATTACGACCTTGGAAAGATCTCTAGCACCGGAAGTCTGGTCAGGCCAATAGTCGAGTTACGGCCCGTCAAATACGGAGCCGATCACAGCCGGCTGCAAGCACATGTTCAACTTACACTTAAGCCGGTGCTGAGCTTTCGCCATGCGAAGACCGAAGCTCTCAGGGATAGGTTGTTCGAGAACGACCTGCGGACTTGGGTAATAGGCGAAATCCAACAACGGCTCGATTATATGGGGCTGGGCCACTACGAGGCAAAGGCGGGCGGCACGTCAAGCGTGGATGTCACCTTGGAGAAGGTTGACAAGGGCTACGCGATGCGCTTTTTAATCGAGCGGCTGAATCTGCAGGGTCACGAGAGGCTCGGCGAGAAGTTCGGAACCAACGCCGTCTATTTTGGAGACGAGGTGATTGTGGGCGGTGGCAATGACTATCCAGTCACCAAGATACCGGGGTTGTTGGTGTTTGCGGTCAACAATGACCGGCATCTTGTGCCTTTTCATTCTCGGATTCTGATCCCGTCGGTGACGGCCCATGGGCCCGAGGCTACGGCACACATTCTGCGCGCATTTAACACGATGGCATTTGCTCGCTTGTCCAATACCGCGGAGAACAATAAGCGACATCGGGGGTGTTTCACACCAACCGTATTGGAGACGTTCAAACGGGAGATGTTCGCCGGGCGCGTATTGGCTAAAATCAAAGATATTACCGGAGACCATCATGCCACAGGAGATGACTGGCAGGCTCTCAATGCCATCGTGACGTTGATGCACCGGCAGGACCGGGACTCCAGCCGATGGATGGATATCCTGATCAATGAACTGGACGACATCATGGAACAGATTGCCAGGCACCCCAATGGTCACAAACAGGCGGCAATTGGGGCGAGCCACCCGGACATTTGGGTTGAGCGGGAGAGATGAAGCCCTGTTTTGTCCAATGAGAGACGACCACCGCTTGACTACTGATCAATTACGCCCCTCCGCATCTTCCTCAGCTATGCGTTATCAATCGTGTTAGCGACGCCGAACCGCAGATGCGGCGGGCGGTGGGCGGTGGGACACGGGTCCTGTAAAATGAGTCGTTTCTCTGGACTTTTACGAATTGAGGGCTCCTGCCAGGCGGGCTTGCTCTCATTGTTCAGATCATCCAGCGGTCGTCGGCATGCTCAAAAGATCCCCAGGACATCGTCGTCCTGATCACGGGGAATGGCCTCATAGTTCTGCTTGTTCCAGATCTCAAAGTGGAACCCACAGCCGAGCAGGATGACTTCTCCTGCCGGTGGCATCCCCGCGAGATCACGAAAGTGGCTTGGGATGGTGATTCTCGAATCCTTCCCCAGCTTCACCTCGATACAATGCCTGGCGAACAAGTTGCGCAACTTGTTTTTTTCCGCTTCAGATCGGCCGCATTGGGAGATCCTCTCCATCACTTCATTCACATGTTCCCGCCCGAACACTTTCAAGAAGGGCAAGCCGTAGTTTGTGGAGAATTGAATGAAGAGGCAGTCTTCCCCCTCCGGCCTCCAGTCTTTCGGAACGCACACACGGTGGTCCGGGGTCATCTTCATGGATCGTTGTCCAATGTAACGATAGATGCGGTTCATGTTCGGATGCGGTTGGAAGAGTGGAGAAATGGTGATTCGGCTACACCCCCCAGAACTCATCCAACACCTCCGCGGCTTCCGGGGGATTGGGATCGGGTTCGCCTCGTAACCATTCGGGCCAGTGGTCGAGGATGCGGGTCATGAGGGGGCATCCCACACATCCGCCATCGCAACCGCCGATCCATCCCCTTGAACGGATGCGGCGATCTCCCACTCGTAGCCGAACCAAAGGGACATGGCTACTGCCCTCCGCGTTGCCGGATGGTCTCGAGATAGCTGCCCGATGTGGCCGATGAGAGGATGCTGTCGATCATCGTGTCCACTTCCGTCATCCGTCCGCGTATGGTCCGAGCCTCTTCGGACAATCCGCCCGGATCGTCACCACTGTCAGAGTGGAGAACCTTTGTTTCCTGATCCTGTCGTTGTTTCTCTTTCATGATATCATTTGTGTTTGGGATAAATCGCAAGGTGAGGGGAGAAGTTCCAGCGCCAAACATCCGGTTCGACAACCACTCCCAGTTTCTCAAGCAACTCCGTTTTGGTTAGACCGTCGAGTTCGCCGCATTCCGTCCGGCCCGCACCCGGGTCCGGCA
>CANBTO010000181.1 GCA_947372405.1 Verrucomicrobiaceae bacterium | reverse complement strand
GGGGTTTGAGGAGCTTGGCGACTTGCAGTGTCATGTCTCCCTCGCAGACGGGTTTGGCATTTTCGGAAACAAAGCGCCGTTCCTCGATGTCCGCCCAGCGCCCGCCGATGTGGCCGGGATCGATGGCGACACGGAGGCCGGAAAGTGGTTTTCCAGCAGGGGCGGGTGGCAGATCCGCTGCGGACCGCCAGTGGTGCGGGGCGGATTTGGCACTGCCGGGCGGGATGAAGCGCAGATGCAGGACGTCGGAGGGGGCGGGGTTTCCGGTTCGTATGCGTGCCTCCTGGTCGTCGATTTCAATGAAGCGCCTCCACCCCTGGCCGGTGGTGAAGACGGTGGTGAGGAGTCGCTCGAAATCCACGCGGCTGATGGTGTTCTGATAGATCTCAAGTTTCGACCAGTCCGGTCTCTCGGCAAGCACGGATAGATCCGAAGCGGCAGGCGGGAGAGTAGGGGAGCGATGTTTCAGCCATGTCAGAAACGCGGCCAGACCAAGCGCAAGCACGAGTAGTGGCGGGAACCAACGTTTGAAGGCGGGATGCATTCAGGAAATAGGATTGTCGGCAGGCGGGCGAGTGTGGATCCTCCCCCGCACGGGGTTATTTCAGCCTCAATTCTCATCCATGTCCAACATCCGCATCCTGTTTCTTGGAGATATTGTCGGCGAACCCGGCCGCAAGGCGGTGATCGAGCAGTTGCCGATCCTGAAACAGGTGGAGTCGCTGGATTTCATTATCGTCAACGGCGAGAACTCGGCCGGCGGCAAGGGCATCACGCCGAAAATCGCCATCGACCTGCTGCGCGCGGGTGCGGCGGTGATCACGACGGGCGACCATGTCTGGGACCAGCAGGAAATCGTGGATTACTTCCCGACGGAGCCACGGCTGTTACGTCCGCTGAACTACCCTGAAGGCACGCCGGGCAAGGGCAGCGTGGTGTTGGAAACCGCGAAGGGACGGGTGGCGGTGATGCAGGTGCAGGGACGCTCGTTCATCCAACCGCCTTTGGAAAACCCCTACCTCGCAGCGGAGCAGGAAGCCGAACGTCTCCGGGCGGACGGCGTGGGGCCGATCATCGTGGACATGCACGCGGAGACCACCAGCGAGAAGATCGCCATGGGGCGTTTGCTAGACGGCAAGGTGTCCGCCGTGCTTGGCACCCACACGCATGTCCAGACGGCCGATGAAACCATTTTTCCGGGAGGGACCGGCTATTTAACGGATGCCGGAATGTGCGGGCCTGAGGAATCCGTGCTAGGCAGGACCATCGAGTCGGTGGTCTGGCGCTTCAAATCCGGGATGCCGACGCGTTTCCCAATCGCCAAAGGACCGGTGCGGATCTGCGGAGCAATCATGGATGTGAATACGGAAACCGGGGCTTGTTTAGCGATCAAACGGGTGTCTATTTTAGTTCCTGAAACGCCTGCTCAAGGTGCTTGAATCCTAGATTTTAAGGGGATTTGAAGAATTTTTCTTTTCATCGAGATTTTTTTTGACAGAGTGGTCGGCTTTGCTAAGGTCCGCCCGCTCTTCCCCACAACCTGTCAGGGGTGCCGCGTCCAGTCTCCAACCATTTGGGGCGGGTCGCGGTGTTTTTGTCGAGTCAAAGGTAGGGTGAAATATCCATCGCTCGCGTAGCTCAGGGGTAGAGCGCATCCTTGGTAAGGATGAGGTCGGGGGTTCAATTCCCCCCGCGAGCTCCAGGGCAATCACGAAAAAATCTCACACGTCTCAAGCAGAACAACAACCACCATGGCTAAAGAATCATTCCAGCGCAACAAGCCGCACGTTAACATCGGTACCATCGGTCACGTTGACCACGGCAAAACCACCCTCACCGCAGCGATCACCAACACGCTCGCCGAAAAGGGACTCGCACAAAAGAAGAGCTACGCGGACATCGACGCGGCTCCCGAAGAACGCGAGCGCGGCATCACGATCAACACCGCCCACGTGGAATATGAGACCGTCAAGCGCCACTACGCGCACGTGGATTGCCCCGGTCACGCCGACTACGTGAAGAACATGATCACCGGTGCCGCCCAGATGGACGGTGGTATTCTTGTCGTTTCCGCCGCTGACGGCCCGATGCCGCAAACCCGCGAGCACATCCTGCTTGCCCGCCAGGTCGGCGTGCCCGCCCTCGTGGTGTTCATGAACAAGGTTGACCTTGTGGACGATGCCGAACTCCTCGAACTCGTTGAAATGGAAGTCCGTGACCTCCTTTCCTCCTACGAATTCCCCGGCGACGAGATTCCGATCGTGATGGGTTCCGCCAAGGCCGCCCTTGAAGGCGACGCCGCCCAGATGGAAAACATCATGAAGCTCATGGACGCTGTGGATTCCTACATCCCCGAGCCCGAGCGTCCGATCGACAAGACCTTCCTCATGCCGATCGAAGACGTGTTCTCGATCGAAGGTCGTGGAACCGTCTGCACCGGCCGCGTCGAACGCGGTATCGTCAAGAAGATGGAAGAAGTCGAAATCGTTGGCATCCGCGACACGCAGAAGACCACCGTCACCGACATCGAAATGTTCCGCAAGCTGCTCGACGAAGGTCGTGCCGGTGACAACGTGGGCCTCCTTCTCCGTGGTCTCAAGAAGACCGACGTGGAGCGCGGCCAGGTCATCGCCAAGGTCGGCACCGTCAAGGGTCACACGATCTTCAAGTCCGAGATCTACGTTCTTTCCAAGGAAGAAGGCGGCCGCCACACCCCGTTCTTCTCGAACTATCGCCCGCAGTTCTACTTCCGCACCACCGACGTGACCGGCAGCATCAAGCTTCCGGAAGGTGTCGAAATGGTGATGCCCGGTGACAACATCAACCTGGAAGTCGAGCTCATCACTCCGATTGCCATGGAGCAAACCATGCGCTTCGCCATCCGCGAAGGTGGTCGCACCGTCGGTGCCGGCCGCGTGGGTGAAATCATCAAGTAATCATTCGCGAAGAGGCTTCGGATCCGGTCTCCGGGTCAGGTCCGAACGCACGATTTCGGGGCACTCCGCTCAAACGGAGTGCCCTTCAGTCGCCTCAAAACGGCAGTAGTTCAATTGGTAGAGCATCGGTCTCCAAAACCGAGTGTTGGGGGTTCGAGTCCCTCCTGCCGTGCCACCTTTCCATTCCGTCCCACAGTCACCTAACATGTTTTCCAAAATCTCAAATTTCCTGGGCGAGGTCAAAGGCGAGCTCCGCAAAGCGAGCTGGCCTTGGGAGTCCGACCCGAAAATCAAGGGGTTGAAGAAATACAAGGAGCTGGTTGATTCGACCGTCGTGGTGCTTATCGCGATGATCCTGCTCGCCGGTTTCGTGCAGTTCTGGGACTTCTTCCACGTGCTGATCGTGGGCTTTTTCACCAATCTTGGCCGCTGAGACCCACAGTGTCCTTAATCCACTTTTCCTGACCGACCCATCATGTCTGAAACCAAGCCATTCCGCGACCAGTGGTACGTTGTCCAAGTGCTTTCCGGACAGGAAGGAAAGGTGCGTGACCGGATCCAGCGCAACGCGGAAGCCGAAGGCATGACCGAATACATCCGCGAGGTGCTCGTGCCGACCGAAATGGTCTCCGAGATCCGCCGCGGCAAGAAGACCGAGACCAAGAAGAAATTCTTCCCCGGCTACATCATCGTCAACATGAACCTGACCACCGAGGACAACCAGCTCGTCGAGAAGACCTGGTTTTTCATCAAGGAGCTGGACGGCGTGATCGGATTCGCTGGCACCAAGGACCGCCCGGCACCGATGCGTCCGCGCGAGGTCGAGGCCATGCTTTCGCAGATCAAGGAGCGCGAGGAAAGCGTCCGCCCGGCGATCAGTTTCGAAGTGGGCGACACCGTGAAGGTGGCCGACGGTCCGTTCCAAAGCCAGAACGGCATTGTCGAGGAAATCGACCCCGAACGCGGCAAACTCCGCGTTTCCGTCACCATCTTCGGCCGCAGCACGCCGGTCGAACTCGAATATTGGCAGGTCGAACGCGCATGATTTGTCTGGACCTGCATCCCTGAATTTACAATCACCCCTCTCCCGAACGTAACTAAGCATTCATTATGGCCAAGGAAGTCGTCAAAATCATCAAGCTCCAGATCAACGCCGGAGCCGCCAACCCATCACCGCCCGTGGGCCCTGCACTCGGTCAGGCCGGTGTCAACATCATGGCGTTCTGCAAGGAATTCAATGCCTCCACCCAGAGTCAAGCCGGCGACGTGCTTCCCGTGGTGATCTCGGTTTACAAGGACAAGTCCTTCTCCTTCGTCACCAAGAAGCCCCCCGCGGGCAACCTTCTCAAGAAGGCCGCCGGTCTTGCTTCCGGTTCCAAGGAAGCGAACAAGATCAAGGTCGGCAAGATCACCAAGGCCCAGCTCATGGACGTGGTGAAAATCAAGATGCCCGACCTCAACACCAAGGATCCCGAGGCCGCCGCGCGCATCCTCGCTGGAACGGCCCGCCAGATGGGTCTTGAAATCGAAGGCATGTAATCATTCTCAGCTCCGATCCGTCGGGGCACCCGCAGGAGGGAAACGCATCCAGCGTTTTCCGCACGAACTGCCAACCCACAAACACAATGGCCAAACACCGCAGCAAACGCTACAAGAAGGCGGTCGCTCTCGTCCAAGCAGGCAAGAGCTACTCCCTGACCGACGCAATCAGCACCGTGAAGCAATTTCCGGCGCCAAAATTCACTCCCACCGTCACACTCTCCTTCCACCTTGGTGTGGATCCTCGGAAGAGCGACCAGATGGTCCGGGGGTCCGTCTCACTCCCACACGGTACCGGAAAGAACGTCCGCGTCGCCGTCTTCGCCCAAGGTGCCGCCGCTGAGGCAGCCATCGCCGCCGGAGCCGAGCACGTCGGTTTCGAAGACCTCATCAAAAGGGTGCAGGAAGGATTCACGGATTTCGATTCCGCCATCGCCACTCCGGATGCGATGACCGAAGTCCGTAAAATCGCCCGTGTCCTCGGACCTCGCGGCCTGATGCCGAACCCGAAGACCGGCACCGTCACCGACGACACCGCCAAGGCTGTCCGCGAAGTGAAGGCCGGCCGCATCGACTTCAAGCTGGACAAGAACGGCAACGTTTCCGGTTCCATCGGCAAGATCTCCTTCGATCCCGAGCAACTCGCTGAAAACGCCCGTTCCTTCGTGGACGGCGTCGTCCGCGCCAAACCGGCATCCGCCAAGGGCAACTACATCCAGGCGGTGACTCTCGCCGCCACGATGCTTCCCGGCATCCCGCTGGAAGCCGCCACCTACACCAAAGCCTCCGCTTAATCCCGGCACCACCAACGACCATGAATCCCGATAAGAAAATCATCATCGACGGTCTGCTGGAGCGCGTCAACGCGTCGCCCTACCTGATCGTCATCGATTACACAGGTCTCACCGTGAAGCAGTTCACGGAGCTCCGCAATCGTCTCGACTCCGGCGGCGCACGCTGCACCGTCGCGAAGAACAGCTACATGCGCAAGGTGCTTGCCGAAGCCGGTCTGCCGGACCTCGGTGACGGCCTCGTCGGACAAACCGCCTTCGTCATGGGCGAGGCGGAAGTGTTCGCCGCCGCCAAGGTCATCAAGAATTTCGAAAAGGAATTCAAGAAGCCGGAAATGAAGATCGGTCTGTTAGGCAACGCCGTGCTCGACACCGCCAAGCTTCAGGCCATCGCGGACATCCCGTCCCGCGAAGCTGTCCTTTCGCAACTTCTCGGCACGATCCTCGAGCCTGCCTCGATGATCGCCCGCGTCATCAAAAACAAATTCGATCCCGATGGCGAATCCAGCCCGAAGGAAGAGGAATCCGCACCCGCCGAAGAATCGGCACCTGCCGCAGAAGCCGCCCCGGCCGAAGCCGCTGCCGAATAACAAACAATCTGAACTGATGGCGGCGGCGTCTCCCGCTTCCGCCTGAACACACAATGGTTCCTCGTCGGGGCGGCGGCTGCCGCACTGAAATCTCCGGAGGCTCCGGAGGCGACGATACCGCAAAAGGAAAACAAAATGGCCAATATTGCACAACTCGCTGAAGAACTCGGCAAGCTTACCGTTCTGGAAGCTGTCGAACTTGTCAAACAACTCGAAGAAACCTGGGGCGTCTCCGCCGCAGCTCCCGTCGCCGCCGCTGGTCCTGCCGCCGGCCCTGTCGAAGCTGTCGAAGAAAAAACCGAATTCGACGTCGTTCTCACCGATTGCGGTGCGAACAAGATCGGTGTCATCAAGGCGGTGCGCGAAGTCGCTCCCGGCCTCGGTCTTGCCGACGCGAAGAAGCTCGTCGAAAGCGCCCCTGCGAAGATTCTCGAAGGCGTCGCCAAAGACGCTGCCGAAGGCGCCAAGAAGAAGCTCGAAGAGGCTGGTGCCAAGATCGAGCTCAAGTAACACCCTCACCGGATTTATCCCGGAGCGGTGCGAATCCGTTCCGCTCCGGGAACTTCCGTCGTGATCGGCGCGAGATTTTATTAATCCAAAAAAGTCATTCTCTCCGATTCCGACACCACTTTTCAACGCTTGAAGTCCACCCTGCCTGAGACCGTTCGCGGCTCGGGCTCAATTTGTCATTAGAATACCACACAACGCCATGGCTGAACGTCTCTATTTCGGGAAATTCGAAGAGGTCATCGAACCGCCCAACCTCATCGAGGTCCAAAGCCGCTCGTATGACGAGTTCCTTCAAAAGGAAGTGCCCCCCAGCGAACGCGCCGACGCGGGTCTCCAAGCGGTTTTCCGCGAAGTGTTCCCGATCAAGAGCTACGACGAGGCCATCGAACTGGATTTCGTCAGTTATGACATCGAGGATCCCAAAATCACCTCTCTCGAATCCCTCCGCAACAGCGAGAGTTTCAGCGCGGCGCTTTACGTGACCTTCAAGCTCAAGGACGAGACCGGCAACAAGAAGGAGCGCGTTTACATGGGCGAGCTGCCGATGATGACCCGCCGCGGCACCTTCATCATCAACGGCGCCGAGCGTGTCATCGTTTCCCAGCTCCACCGTTCGCCTGGTATCTGCTTCGAAACCTCGCAGCACTTGAACGGCAAGCTGCTCCACTCGTTCCGCATCATCCCGGACCGTGGTTCATGGCTCGAAGTGCAGTTCGACACCAACGACCTGCTTTACGTCTATCTCGACCGCCGCCGCCGCCGCCGCAAGTTCCTTGCGACCACTTTCCTGCGCGTGCTCGGCTATCCGACGGACCGCGACATCGTCAGCCATTTCTATTCTCCCGAAGCCCTGCCGCTTGCTGAAGCGATGGACGAAGGCGAACTCGGCCACAAGGTGCCCTTCGAGGACATCCTTGACGGCGAGCTCGTCGTCGCCAAGGCCTACGAGCCGCTCACCATCGGCATCGTCCGCCAGCTTCTCGCGCTCGGCCACAAGCAGGTCGAAGTCATCGACGGCCGCGAGGATGAAATTCTTCTCAAGTCCCTCCGCAAGGATCCGGCCCGTGACGAGGAATCCGCGCTCAAGGATATCTATCGGAAACTGCGCCCCGGTGATCCGCCGACCGCCGCCAACGCCCGCGCGCTGCTGAAGCGTCTGTTCTTCGATCCGAAGAAATACGACCTCACCCGCGTCGGCCGTTACAAGATCAACCAGAAGCTCGGCATCGGTGTGGATTCCGACCAGCGCATCATGGTGCCCGAGGATTTCCTCGCCGCCGTGCGTTACATCCTGAAGTTGAAAAAAGGCGACGGTGTCATCGACGACATCGACCACCTTGGTTCCCGCCGCGTGCGTGCGGTGGGTGAGCTGTTAGCCAACCAGTGCCGCGTGGGCCTTGCCCGCACCGAGCGTCTGGTCAAGGAGCGCATGACCTTGTTCGATGTGAACATCGAAGGCATGACGCCGCAGAAGCTGATCAACCCGAAGGCGCTCTCCGCCGTCGTGCGTGATTTCTTCGGTCGTTCGCAGCTCTCGCAGTTCATGGACCAGACGAACCCGCTCGCCGAGCTCACCCACAAGCGCCGCCTGTCGGCTCTTGGACCAGGTGGTCTCAACCGCGACCGCGCCGGCTTCGAAGTCCGCGACGTGCATCCGTCCCACTACGGCCGGATCTGTCCGATTGAAACTCCGGAAGGCCCGAACATCGGTCTCATCAACTCGATGTGTACCTATGCGCGCATCAACGAGTTCGGTTTCATCGAAACCCCTTACCGCCGCGTCAAGGACTCCAGGGTCACCAACGAGATCGAATATCTAACGGCCGACCAGGAGGAAAACTTCCTCATCGCCCAGGCGAACAACCCGATCGACAAGAAGGGTACCTTCCAAACCGAGCGCATCACCGCCCGTGAAAAAGGCGGCGAGTTCATCGAGGCCCTGCCGACTGACGTTCACTACATGGACGTTTCTCCGAAACAGCTCGTGTCGGTCGCCGCAGGTCTGATTCCCTTCCTTGAGCACGACGACGCCAACCGCGCGCTGATGGGATCCAACATGCAGCGCCAGGGAGTGCCGCTTCTCGTTTCCGAAGCGCCGCTCGTCGGTACCGGTCTCGAAGGCAAGGCCGCCCGCGATTCGCGTGCGGTGGTTGTTTCCGAAGCGGACGGCATTGTCGCCGCCGCAACCGCGGAAATCATTGTCACCAGCCCGGATGGCAAGCTCCCCGTTTCCGACGAGAAGTTCCTCTCCGATCCTGAATCGGTGAAGTCCAACCTCGACAAGGGCATCATGGCTTATCCGCTGCGCAAATTCATGCGCTCCAACGCCGGCACCTGCATCAACCAGAAGCCGATCGTCAAGAAGGGCCAGAAGATCAAGAAGGGTCAGGTGCTCGCCGACGGTCCTAATACCGAAGACGGAGAACTCGCCATCGGCCGCAACGTGCTCGTCGCGTTCATGCCGTGGAACGGTTACAACTTCGAAGACGCTATCCTCATTTCCGAAAAGGTTCTGAAGGAAGACATCTTCACTTCGATCCACATCCAAGAATTCGAGGTCAACGCTCGCGATACGAAGCTCGGGCCAGAAGAAATCACG
>CANBTO010000180.1 GCA_947372405.1 Verrucomicrobiaceae bacterium | reverse complement strand
ATCGCCACCGGTCTAACCTACACGGTGCAGTTCAGCGGAGATCTCAGCACCTGGAAAAACAGCACCGCCATCCCCAGCGTGCTGGCCGACGACGGCACCAACCAGATCGTGAGTGTGCCGTATCCGTTTTTCGTCAATGGCAAGAAGGCCAGATTCTTCAAGGTCGGCGTAAGCCTCGCACCCTGAAGAATCATCACGCTCCATCCATCACCTCAGCCCATCATGAAGCGACATTTCCTCTTTACTCTCCAGCTCACCGCCGCGCCACTCGCGCACGGCGCGGTCACCTACAGCGGTTTGCAAAACATCCCGATTCCGACCAATTTTGACGGCGTTTACGTCGATATCGACAACGGCAGCATCAGCACCACGCCAAGTGCCGGCTGGGACGTGAACTTCTTTTTCGGTGGCTTGGGCATTGCCGCCAGCACCTACTTCCAGCCCGCGCGCGTTGGCACCCGCATCGAGGACACCGTTGTCGAATATGAGCTTACGGACGGAATCAACGGCAGCCTGCTTTTTGCCGGAGCACAGGAGACGGGCTCCAGTGATCACCTCGGCCCGGGAGTGAACCAGTTTCACGACGGCGTGGAAGGCTACGTCGGATTCATGTTCACCAAGAACGACAACAGCGGCCCTTACTACGGCTGGATGCGCGTGACGCTGACGGCCAACACCCCCGGCGGAGTGATCAGCGACTGGGCGTGGGAGGACAGCGGCGCGGCCATCTCCGCCGGAGTGGTGCCCGAGCCCGGCGGCGTGACCTTGCTGGTGCTTGGTGCGATGGGAATGGTCCTGCGGAGAAGGCGTTAGCTTTGAAAGTCGAGGGGCGGGGGAGGTCCCTGTTGCCGACAATCTCGGGAAACGATTTCCCGCGGATTTCGCATACCCATTTCCGAAACAACGCGCTATGTTCTCGCAATGAGATTTGTTTCGAAAGTCGGTTCCGCATGGATGCTCGTCTGCATTCTGGGAACGCAAGCGCTGGCCATCATCGTCGGCGGGCCGAACGGTGATGGCCTCGGCAATGCCACTGAAAGCGGCCTGCAAGTCTACCTGGGCAGCCGGTCGCTTCCCGCGTTTCCCTTCTGGAACAACCTGCTGCGGGTTTCGGATTCCAGCGGCATCTACCTTGGCCGCAATGCCGGCACCGGTCGCGGGTGGGTCATGACGGCCGCACACGTCACTTTGCTCACCGTCGGCAGCAGCACCATCACCGTGGCCGGGCAAACCTACACCGTGCGGGATATGAAAATCATTAAACATCCGGATGCCGCGGGCACCGTCCCCACGGACATCCGGCTGTATGCCATCGGCGGGGAAACCGGCGATCCGGCCTTGCCTGATCTCCCGGCCGTGCCCTTGCTTGCATCGGATGTGGTGGAAGGTGACGAGTTGATCCTAACAGGTCGCGGGCGGCGCCAGCAATCCCCGTCAGAGGATACCACCGTGCCATATGAATGGGATGGGGACACCAGCCCCGCCAACCAACTGACCCGGCAGATGCGCTGGGGTTCGAACCATGTGGGAATGTGGACTTTGGCCGCTCCGGACCTGTTGTTTTCCCTAACGGAAGGCGACCCCGTCGTCACCAAGGAAACCGTTTGTTTCGCCAGTGTGTTTGACAATCCCGCCGCCGGCGGCACCGCCTATGAGGGGCAGCTTGCCTTGCTGGACTCCGGCGGCGGGGCCTTCGTCATGCGGAACGCCTCCTGGTATCTGACAGGAACCAATTACGCGGTCGATGACGGCCCGGATGCCGATACCACAGCCAATCCGGCGGGCTACGGCGATGTTTCCCTGATGACCCATCTGGCGACTTATCGGACGCAGATCGAAACCATCACCGGCGCGCTGGTGCCGGCGGTTTCCGGACCGCTTGACGATCTCGATGGCGATGGGATTTCAAATTTGTTAGAGTATGCCCTCAATCTCAATCCTCTGGTGAACGAACAGGTCGTCATGATCCCGGGCACCGGCCTGCACGGCCTGCCCGTCGTTCGTTTGGAAACGATTTCCGGCAGCGACCGGCTCACCATCGAATTCGTGCGCCGGACGAGTGGCAGCGGTGCGGGTCTCACCTACACACCGCAGTTTTCATCCAATCTGACGGACTGGCTGGCGTTGGGCACGGAAACCGTCACCACCATCGATTCCCAGTGGGAGCGGGTGAAAGTCGTGGATGTGATGACGACAGGCGACGCGCCCAAACGCTATGCACGTTTGAGTGTGACGCTGGCGGAATGAGGCAAGCCGCGTCTCCCCTGGGTTTTGCATGACGTCTGCCGCGAGCTTCTCAGCGGCGTCCAGGTTGCTGTCTCCGGATCAATGAATCGCCGATGGTTTCAAAACCCCGACGTACGGCAGGTTGCGGTATCTTCCATCATAGTCGAGGCCGTAGCCGACGACGAATTCATCACCGATCGTGAAGCCGATGTAGTCCGCCTCCACTTCCTCTGCACGCTGCTTGTCCTTGGCCAGCAGCACGGCGGTGTGCACTGCGAGCGAGCCTTCCTCGATCAATCGTTGGCGGACGGCGTGAAGCGTCCTGCCGGTGTCCAGGATGTCATCCAGCAGCAGCACGTGCCGGCCTTTGACTTCGGGGAAATGGCGGTCGAGGAAATCGACGGTGCCTGAGCTTTCGGTGCCGCTGTGATAGCTCGCCACGTTGAGGCATTCGATCTCCAGCACGCGCGGCACGCGGCGCAGCAGGTCCGCCGCGAAGACCAAGGCGCCTTTGAGCAGGATCACCACCACCAGCGGGCCTTCAGGGAAATCCTTCTCGATTTCCTGCGCCATGGCATCCAGGCGTTTTTCAATCACCTCTTCGTCGATCAGAATGCGTTCGATGTCATTGCGCATGCATGCGGTTAGCGGTTCGAGCTGCGGCCGCCAAGTGCCAAACCATCCGGGGAGGATTTCAGCGTTCGCGCTTGAAGCGCAGCACGCGCTCTCCTTCGCGGCAGTAGTCGAGGCGGTCGCGGGCGTGGATTTCCAGATAGGATGGATCCTCGCGCAGCGCGCGGAGCTCGATGTTTTTCTGGTCCCTCTCCACGGAAACCGTGCGCTCCTGCTGCTCGGCGAGTTTGAGTTTCGCCTCCAGCTTGTCGAGAGCCCTGCGCTGCGGGACGGCAGTGGCCACGACGACGAAGCCGAGGGCCACGCACAAGGCAACGAACACAATCTTGCTGGCCCCTTGGATCACCCGTGTCCGGGCTTCCAGGCGCGTCAGTTTCGCGGCCACCATCCGTTTTCTCGCCATTCGCTGCACAAGAAGCCCCTGAAAACGGCCGAATGTCAAGCAAAGCGAACGATTTGTGACGATCGCTCGCATGGATCTCGAAGAGTAAAAGGCAACGTTTCCCGACGGGAATCCGGTCGCCGGCGATCACCTGATGACAGCAGGCGAGGTCATGCTTGCGGGCTTTGGCAGCGGCTTCTTTTGAACAGGAGAAACGCTCCGGTGACACCTAATAGC
This sequence comes from Verrucomicrobiaceae bacterium, assembly GCA_947372405.1. The sequence goes on along the minus strand of CANBTO010000180.1, from coordinate 5,495 downwards.
AATGATCCCGGTTCGGGAACGGATTCCACCACGGTCATTCTGAACCGGGGGAAGAGATTGCTGTTGATTTCCTCCCATGGCACGCCCGGTTCCGTCCGCCATGTGGTGCCGAGCGTCCATCCGGGAGCGAGCGTCGGAGTGTTGGTGTTATGGATCGAGTAAACATCGTTTCCGACAGGGACGGTGAAGTGGAGCCAATACTGGGTGTTGGCGAGGAGCAGGGTGGGAGAACCTGGATTCAGAGTGAGGAGCTGTGTGATCGGAGTGGGGCCGGATGGAGTGGCTGCGCCGATGATGGTGGGATTCGTGCCACCGGGCACGGAGCCTCCGGTGCTGAGTTCCAATTGGATCGGGCTTGTGCCGTTGCCGCCGATCGATGCGACAAAGGCAAGTTCCACCAACTGGGAATCGAGACTTCCGGTGGTGAACGAGAAGGCGATCTCGTGGTCGGCATAGGGATCACCGAAGAAGTCCTGCCCGTCAGGTCCGCTGAGGGATTCGGAAAAACTCTGGGTGCCGGATGTCAGGTTGTTGATGACAACGGCTGCTGGCGATTGGCAGGTGCATGCGATCAGGATGGTTAGATATGGGTACCATGTGCGGGAGGATGTCTTCATTGGAGTGCTTGGTGTGTTCATCGATTCGCGGATCGCGCTCACTCCTTACCAGCAACATTCCAAGGCCGGAGTTTCCGGGAAATTTTCGAAATTGGGTTCAACGTCCGTTACCACCGAAATCCCGCACCTGCCCGCCGGCCGTCACTCCTCTCAGGACATCGCCGGACTTCGAGAACTTCAGATGAGCCATCGTTTCACCTTGATGCAGGGTTCCCAGTTCGCGCCAGGTGGCGACGTGCCAGAGGCGCAGGGTGGAATCGTCCGCGCAGGAGGCAAGCGTCCGGCCATCCGGAGATACCGCCAGGTCCAGGATCCGGCCTTGATGGCCGCGGAGGACGGCAAGGGTTTCTCCAGATGGCCTGCTGCGGATCGTGACGACATTGTCGTCACCTCCGGAGGCTATCCATTTTCCATCCGGAGAGAAGATGATGGGTCCCACGGTGCCTTCGGAGAGTTTCCATGCGGTGCTCCAGTCGCCGCGATCCGGATCCAGCAATTGAAGGTCGCACGGCGGCAAGAACGCTGCCAGCCCCTTGCCGTCGGGCGCTGCCACGAGTCGTGAATAGGGAGCATCCGGCGATGTTAGATCGCGGACGTGACCGCTTTCTTCCAACGGATAAAACCGCAGCATGCCGTGCTTCATGCCATCTCCCACCCACTGGCCATGCCTGCTTGCCGCCCGGATGAGTTGGCCGCCCGGTGGTGCCGGTACCGTTTCGGGCGGGATGGCGGGCTCGGCATCGAACTCCGCCTGTCCCACGCCTTGCGCTGGAGCGGGTGTCGCCTGCCAGATCCTGCAACTGTGATCATTGCCTGCCGAGGCGAGCCGTTTTCCATCCGGCGAGTATGCGAGCGCATGGATCAGATCCTCGTGGCCGCGCAGAATGGCGGCGGGTGATTCCCCGCCGAGCGCCTGGAATGTTAGATCCTGCCTTGCACCGGTGGCCGCCAGCCGCAGCCCGTCGGGCGAGGGCAGGAAACGCTCGTATTTCCCGGCGACTGGAAATACGGAGCCGGTGCGTTGACCGTCGCTGGTCCGCCAGCAGGCAACCAGGATGCCGCTCAACTCCGCGCCGAAGAGTGTCTTGCCATCCGTCGAAAACGCGAGCTGCTTCACCGGAAACCCGTGGTCCAGAGAGTAGAGTGGTTCGTTCTTGCGCGTGTCGTGAAGCACGATGCGGTTTCCGGTTTCCGGCATCACGGCTGCTAGATTTCCATCGGCGGAAACGGCGTGAGGTTCCAGCAATCCCCCGATCACTCGCCGCAGGGAGAGGGTTTCCGCCTGATAGATCCGCAGCTCGTGTTGCCGGGCGTCTTCCGGCATGGATCGGAACACGAACAGCGAGCCGCCGTCGGCGGAAAACGCCAGATCCTTCGCGGTGGTGACGGGGATCAAGCCGCGCAGTTCGCCGTCGGGCATCGACCACAGGCGCACGTAGCTGCCGTTGCTGGCGGTGAGCAGGCTTTTCCCGTCGGACGACCACGCGATGCAAGCGATTTCGCCGAGTTTCGACGGCCCGCCGAGCTGTTCTAACACTTCGGGAGCGGGTCGGGTGGCCGCCACCAGCGCGTTCATTTCGCCAGAGCGGGCGATCACGCCAGCCATCAGGGGATTCGCGGCCTGACCGTAGAGAGCATCCGGCTTCGGCAGTACATTCACAAGTCCGCCTGATTCAACCGCGCGGACCACCACCCGGCCGTCGCGTCCGGCGGAGGCGATGGTTTTCCCAGTCGGATCGAAGGCCACGGCCATCACCGCGGCACTGTGGTCCTGGAAGGTGCGGATGTCATCGCCACGACATAGCCGTTGAAGCGCGTGCCATTCGAAGCCGCGCAAATCCGCGCCGCCGGCGGCAGGCAGATGTCTCGCCAGCATGTTCCGGGCTTGGCCGAGATGTCCGTCGGCATTCGCACGATAGGCAAGATAGATGTCCGCGGCGTAGGAGTTGAGCTGGAACGCGTCCCTTGCGGTGGTGGCGGCGCGTTCGCTCGCCATCGCCTCGCGGGCGCTCTGCTGTGCGACGGCCTCCTGGCGCAGGGCGTTGTTCTTTTCCTTTTCAAGAAGCTGCCGACCGGTGACGAGCAGGGTGAGCAGGACGATGCACGCCAAGCCGCCTGTTAGACCGAAGGTGGCGGACACCGGATGCCGCCGGCTCCATTTCACCAGCCTCTCGAAGGCGGACAAGGGCCGGGCCCGCACGGGTTCCCCACGCTGCCAGCGCTCCAGGTCATCGGCGAACATCGCCACCGTGGCATAGCGGCGCGCTGGCTCGCGGCGCAGGGCGGTGAGGCAGATGGTTGTTAGATCGCGGTCCAGCCACGGCGCGAAGGTCCGCGGGTCCGGAGCGTCTTCATGGGCCGCTTTCCGCAGGATCTCGATGGCGCCGCCGCCCTCGAACGGCGTGCGTCCGGTGAGCATCTGATAGAGGATCACGCCGAGGCTGAACTGGTCGGTGGCCGTAGTCACGCTGCCGCCAGCCGCCTGCTCGGGGGACATGTAGGAAGGAGTGCCCAGCGCGGCGCCGGTCATGGTGACGCCGGAGCTGGCATGCAACTGGCGGGCCAGTCCGAAGTCGCTGACCAGCGGTTCGCCATGGCGGTCCAGCAGGATGTTGGCTGGCTTCAGGTCGCGGTGGAGCACACCGCGCTCATGGGCGAAATGAACGGCCCGCGCGACTTTCACCATGAGCGTCACCCGGTCACCGGCGAAATGTCGCGCCGCCGTGGGATCGAACGCCTGATCGGATGATTCCGCCAGATTTCCGCCCTCGGCGAAGTCCATCACGAAATAGGGAAAGCCTTCGTGTTCGCCGATGTCCACCACCCGGATGATGTGGCGGTGGTTGAGCTGGAAAACCGCCTCCGCCTCGAATCGGAAACGCCGCAGCTCGTCCGGACCGGCGAGCTGCGCCGAGGCCAGCATTTTCAGGGCATAGGGAATGATCGATCCCGGGCGGCGCGCGAGATAAACGACGCCATGGCCGCCTCTTCCGATGATCTTCTCTAACAAGTATCCGCCGCACTCGTCCAACGCGGGTGCCTGGATTTCATCTCCCATGTATCCGCGCTTGAGCGCCGCGCCGAGAAGGCAGCCGGGACACAACGCGTCCTCGCCGGCGAACTGCGTCGAAGTGCCGCAGGCCGGACAACTGGATTCCGATGGTTGGACGGAGTTCATCGCGTGTGATCGTACCGGAAGAAAGCGTCGGCCGGAGTTTCCATCTAACCGCGCAGGGCCTGCATCAAGTGCCGCAACTCGTCGTCCACTTCCTCCTCGGTTTCCACGGTGCGCGAGATTTCCGCGCGCAGCAGTTCGCCGAAACGCTGGCGGATCTTGTAAACGGCCGACTTCACCGCGGATTCGGTTAGGCCGAGCGCGGCGGCGGTCTCCGCATAAGATACCGATTCAGCGCCATCGAGCAGATACACCTTGAGCGCATTGTGCCTCTCTGCCTGTCCCGCCGCTTCATATTCACGCCGCATCCGGTCGCGGACTTTCGACAGCAGGGTCAGTGCCCAGCGGCGGTCGAATGCCGCTTCGGGATCTTCGTTCGAGCGTGGTTCGCAGGCTTCGCGGACGGAGGGTTCCAGCCCGTCCAGATCCACCATGGTGACTCCGCCACCGCGCTTCTGGGCGGTTTCGCGTTTCCATTCGTTGATCAGGAAATGTTTCACGGCGGCTAACAGAAACGTCCGGAACCTGCCTTTTTCCGGCGTCAGGGCGGCGAAGGAGTTTCCCTTAAGCAACCGGGCGAAGAACTCCTGCGCCAGATCCTCGGCTTCGTGGGCGTTGTGACCTTTCATCCGCAGATGAGCGAAAATCGGCGGCCAGTAGGCGCGGCAGAGTTGTTCCAGAGCCTCGGCCGAAGCCGTGGAATTCAACCCGGCGGCACGCACCAGGCTCCACTGGGTTGACTCGAAGGCCTTTCCGGCCGGCTTGTGTTCCACAGGGTGGGGGGACTTGGACTGCACGCGATCCATGAGTCCAGCAGAAGTGATCCGGCCCGGAGTGGCGAGTCCAATCTCCGCAGGACGGCCTGCGGCATCGTGGATTCCCAGCTCCGGGCCACCCTGCGCATTGATGGTTAGATGTGGCTCAGCGGCGACGCACGGTGGCAATCTGGCTGCCGCCGATATCCGAGTTCACGGTGATGGTGCCGGGATTCACGGTCACACCGCCGAGGACGAGCTGGTATTTGCCGGTGTTTGAATTCCATGTCATCGGGCCGAAGCCGGCCACGGTGAGACTGACGGCGGGTGATGCGGTGCTGCCGCTTTGCACGGTCAAGGTGCCGGTGCTTTGTTTCCAATCCGCTTGGGGCACGGTGATGGTGTCGCGGAAGTCAATCGCCACGAGTCCTTGAATGGTGTCTCCCAGCAGGACCTTGTCACCTGCCACAAAGACGCCCCAGACTCCTTGCGAACTGCTGCCAGCCGCGGTCGGGGTGGTGTCGTAGCGTCCCATGTCGGCGAGCAGACCGCCCGGCTGAAGCTCCAGAATGCGGCAGCCGTCCATGAAGTCCGAGAGGTAGATGTATTTTCCATCCACATGGACGTTGTGCATGAAGGCGGTGGTGCCGCTGGTGTATTGGGCGCTTTGAACCAGTGGGATGTTAGGCGTGGTGATGGATGCGAGGTTCCAAGTGCGGCATCCGATGTAGTAGTGGCCGTCCACCGTGATGAGCGTGTTGCCGTCGTCCGAGAATGCGGCGTGATAGGTCAAGGCGTTGGTGTATTTCGTGGTGTTGAGTCGCACGGTGGTGTTCACTAGGGTTTGCGACTGCCAGTCAATGCCGCTGGCTGCGATGTTGCTGACATCGTGGATGGTGAAACCACCGGTGGCATAGGTGGTGACACATCTGCCATTCTTGACGGCCA
>CANBTO010000179.1 GCA_947372405.1 Verrucomicrobiaceae bacterium | reverse complement strand
GATGTGGTTATGGACCCTGGGTAGTATGCTCGAAACCTATCTGCGTAAGGTAAAGTTTGTGCTGCTGTTCGTAACCATCGCGGTGATTTCTAACATCGCTCAGGCATCCGCTGAGGGCACGAACTTCGGTGGCATGTCAGGCGTCGTTTACGGACTGTTTGGCTTCGTGGTTGTGCATGAAAAACTCCACCCCATGGGAGGGCTTCATATGAACCCAGGAACCGTCCGCTACATGCTCATCTGGCTCGTCGTTTGTTTCACGCGTGTTGTCGGCCCGATCGCAAACTGGGCACACGTCTTCGGTCTTCTAGCAGGAGGGGCCATCGGTGCCGGGAATGCGTTGCTCAATGGTGGATGGAAGACTCAAAAGCGCCGCTACGAGTTCCGCCGCGCGGTCAGTGTCAGCCCGGGAACGATCCATCGCTGCTCGGTCTGCGGAACGACGGAAGATCACGACGAAGACATGGAATTCAGAGTGGGTTCCGACGGCGAAGAGTATTGCCAGAATCACTTGCCTAAGGAAACTAGATAAGCAGTTCCTTAATGACTTTACCACTGACATCTGTTAGGCGAAAGTCACGGCCCTGCGTGCGATAGGTGAGGCGCTCATGATCGAAGCCCAGACAATGAAGCAGTGTGGCTTGGATGTCGTGAACGTGGACGGGGTCCTGGACGATGTTGTAACCGAGATCGTCGGTGGCACCATGGATGTGGCCGGATTTGAATCCTCCGCCAGCCATCCAGGTGGTGTATGCCTTAGGATGGTGATCGCGGCCGCGCGAGCGACCGAGCGCGGCATTGCTTTCCACCATCGGCGTGCGGCCAAATTCACCGCCCCAAGCGACGAGGGTTTCGTCGAGCATGCCGCGTCGCTTGAGGTCGGTGACGAGTGCCGCGCTGGCCTGGTCGGTTTCCTTGCAATTCTTGCGGTGGTTGCCCACGACATCGCTGTGGGCATCCCAGCCCTCGTGGAAAATATTCACGAAGCGCACTCCGCGCTCAATCATGCGACGAGCTAACAGACAGGCTCGAGCGAAGGACGGCACCTTGGGATCGCAGCCATAGAGATCCAGTGTTTCTTTTGTTTCGCCACTCAGATCTAACAGTTCCGGGGCGGATGTTTGCATGCGGAATGCCATTTCATAGTTGGCGAGGCGGGTGGCGATTTCAGGATCACCGGTGGCACTGAGACGTTTGCGGTTGAGCTGGCTGACGAGGTCGATGGTCTCGCGTTGGAGGGCAGGATCGATGCCACCGGGATTGGAGACATCGAGGATGGCATCGCCTTGATTGCGGAAGCGCACCCCGGTGTAGGAAGTGGGGAGAAACCCGCTCGACCACAAGGCTGAGCCGCCACTGATGCCACTGCCGGTGCTGAGAACGACAAACGCGGGAAGATCGCGGGTGACGCAGCCGAGGCCATAGGTGACCCATGAGCCGAGGCTTGGCCTGCCTGGAACCGCGAAGCCGGTTTGGAAAAATGTCTGGGCTGGCGCATGATTGAACTGCTCCGTGTGACACGAGCGGATCAGGCAGATGTCATCGACGATTTTTGATAGATAGGGAAGGGCATCCGAAATTTCCATGCCAGACTGGCCGTGGCGGGCGAATTTAAACTGCGGCCCCATCACGGCGGCATCGGCACGGATGAAGGCGAGGCGCTGGCCTTCGGTGACGGATGCGGGTAATGGCTTGCCGTCCATTTTGATCAGGTCCGGCTTGTAGTCAAAGAGGTCCAGATGACTTGGAGCACCCGCCATGAAGAGATGGATCACGGCCTTGGCCTTTCCCGGAAAATGCCCGGCGCGGGGAGCTAACGGATCGGCTGGAGCGGTGGAAATTTGCGCGCCGAGCTGTTCGGCAAGCAGACCGGCAAGGGCCATTTTTCCGACACCGATGCCGCAGTCGCGCAGGAAATGGCGGCGGGTGATGTCGAGGGCGCGATGTTGAAACGGGTGCATGAAGTTACAGGGGGATCAGCTTTTATTGACGAACTCGTCCATGTTCAAAAGGGCGCGGACAACAGCGGTCCATGCGGCGCGGGCGACGGCTGAGTCATCCGGACCGCTGCCAGCAAGTTGCTTGGCGGTCTCGGGCGAGGCGGAAAAGCGCGCCTGTTGTTTCTGATAGAACGCGAGCACGGATTGCAACTCGTCAGAATCCGGTGGCCGCGAGAAGCAGCGCAGGAAAAGTTCAGTCACCCCATGGTCAGGCGACACCCGGCTATCGACCAAAGATTTGCCAAGTGCCTGCGAAGCCTCGATCAGCGTGACATCGTTGAGCATGCTCAGCGCCTGAAGTGGGGTGTTAGAACGATCTCGTGCAACGATGCAGGATTCGCCCGTGGGTGCGTCGAAGGTATTGGCGAAAGCGAAGGGCGTGCTGCGCTTGGTGAACGTGTATAGGCTCCGTCGGAAACGATCCTCGCCGCCACTGACATTCCAGGTCAACGCGCCATAAGCGCCTTCGGTGGTGACGCTTGGCGGTTGGGGAGGAAATACGCTGGGCCCGAACATTTTCTGCGAGAGAATTCCAGCGCTCGCGAGAGCCGCGTCGCGAACCTGCTCGGCTTCAAGTCGAAGGCGCGGGCCACGCCAGAGCAGCTTGTTTTCCGGGTCCGTTTCCTCACCTTTGGCGCTTGAATGGCTGGACTGTTGGTAGGTGCTGCTGGTGACGATCAGGCGGTGAAGTTTTTTGAAGGACCAGCCGTCGTCCATGAAGCGAATGGCGAGCCAGTCGAGCAGTTGCGGGTGAGTCGGCGGCGAACTTTGGAAGCCGAAATCGTCCTGAGTTTTGACGATGCCGCGTCCGAAGAACGTGGCCCAAGCGCGGTTCACCACGACGCGTGCAGTGAGCGGATTTTCCCGACTGACAAGCCATTGCGCGAAACCAAGGCGGTTCTTTGGAGCGCCAGCAGGAAGCGGGTTGAGGAAGGACAGGACCGCAGGTTCGACTTGGGCCTCGGGCTGTGTCCATTCGCCACGATGATGGATGAATGTGCGGCGGGGGTTTTCGGGCGGACGTTCTTGGAGGACCAGCGAAGTTTGTCCGGTGGGTGGGAGGCGCAGTTTGGCAATTTCATCACGGACAGAGGCAAATTCCGGCGTGCTGAGCATGAATTCGCCTTGGAGTGAAAGCAGTTGATCTCCCGTTAGATTCGTCTTGTGGAGCAGGAGTTGTGCATCCGCCGAAAGCTGGCTGGCGACCACGGTGCCGGTCTGGGTGGTGACGGAAATGCGGAATTTCCCGAGCGAGCAGGCATAGTGGCGTCCGAACATCATGGTGAGATGGAGGTCCGTAGCGCCTAACGGTTTCTCCAATTGAAAGACCGCTTCGTGTGAGCGCCCCTGACCTCCCGCGCAACTCCAGCCAGTCTCGGGATCACCGTCGATGGCGAGTTGCGCCTTGGCGTTCGGCCCGAAGTTGTTCTTGGCGTAGCTCTCGGTGGCTTGGCTGATTTTCACCGGATGTCCTTGCGCACTGAGTTGGAATTCGCCTAACAAAAAATCCCCCTTCGGTCCCTCGTAGTAGGCCATTCCCGGACCCCATGCCGGCAGGCGCGGATCGGGCAGGGCTTCGAGGCGGATGGCGGTAATACCCGGTGGTAGTTTGGAAAAATCGAGCTGATAGGTGTCGGCCTTGGTGATGTCACCGGAGACAAAGACCGTGGAGTCGTTTTGGATCGTCAAAAGCGGGAGATTTGAAGTGGCTTTGGTGGGCGTGACGACCTGCCAATTTGCCGTGCGCGTGCGTTCCTGATCGCGCCACTTGTCGAAGGCTTTGGCGAGCGATGCTTTGGCCTCGGGATCGCTGCCGGATGCGGCCAAGTTGCCGAAACGGATCGCAAGTCGACCGATGGTGTGGTTTTTGCCATAGGCTTGTTTCGCGACCACCGTGACGTCGCCATTTGCTTCGATCGGTTGCTCGAAGTCGAAGGTCGCGGATTGGTTTTCGTGGCTGTCGCGACCGGGAATTTCGATGGCCCATCCGGTGTCAATTTTGCCGTCGATGGCAGCAGTCACCGGATAGCCAGATTGCTCCGCACTGGCCGCTGGCCGGGTGAGTTTCACGGGTTTTCCGGCCACGAGGACTTCCAATTCACTGAGGACAAAATTGGCGTTTGGCGTACGACCGGGACCTTTGCCGGGCAGCGAATTGTCCGTGAGTGCCTCGACCCGAAGGTGAGTGAATTTTCCCTTGAGCGCGGGAAATTTCAGGGTCGCCGTGGATTTGGCCGGACCTGGTGCCGCGAAGAGAACCGAGCCATCTGCTAGAATCCGATTGGCTTCCGCAGGGTCAGTGGCAACCGAGGGCTGTGGATTGGTCCACTTGAGCGATTGCGTGCCGCCGTGCCATTTGGCGGGCAGGGATAATAAAAGTTGTTTCGCCTTGGCCTCGCGTTCGGCTGCGGCACGCTCTTGATTTTCGTCTGTTAGAATAAACTCCGGCTCGTCGGCATTATCGAGAAACGCCATCATCGAGTAGTATTCCTTGTGGGGAATCGGATCGTATTTGTGGGTGTGGCACTGACAACACTGAAGTGTTAGGCCCAGCCACGTGGCACCCGTGGTTGCGACGCGGTCGATCATCGCGCGGAAGCGGTATTCCAGTGGATCGATGCCACCTTCTTCGTTGAGCATCGTGTTGCGGTGAAATCCGGTTGCCACATGCTGTGCGCTGGTCGCGTTGGGCAGCAGATCGCCGGCGACTTGCTCGATGGTGAACTGATCGAAAGGCATGTCATCATTGAGCGACTTAATCACCCAATCGCGGTAGGGCCAGATCGTGCGGTTACGATCTTTTTCGTAGCCGTTAGTATCGGCATAGCGGGCGAGATCGAGCCATTTGCGTGCCCAGCGTTCGCCATAATGCGGGGATGCAAGCAAACGATCCACCACCTTGTCGTAGGCTTGCGGCGATTTATCTGCTAGAAAATCTGCAATTTCAGCCGGAGTCGGTGGCAGGCCAATGAGATCAAATGTCACCCGGCGCAGTAGAGTGGCCGGATCGGCTGCCGGCGAGGGTTTCAAGCCTGACTCCGCAAGAGTCGCTTGGACAAATGCGTCGATGGGATGCGTGGCGGTCCCACTTGGCACGGGCTGCGGCACGGGAGCTTGAAATGCCCAGTGTTTTTCATATTTCGCACCTGCGGCGATCCATTGTTCGAGGACTCGGATTTGTTCGGGGCTGAGCGATTTTTTGGTGGCTTCCGGCGGCATCCGCTCCTCCGGATCATCCGAGTGGAGGCGCGCGACCAGTTCGCTTTCGGCGGGTTTTCCGGGAACGATCGCGGCTTTCCCGGACTTGCCGCCTTTGAATGCCGATTCGAGCTCGCTGAGTTTGAGTTTGCCTTTGCGGGCGCTGTCGTCAGGACCGTGACATTTGAAACAGTTGTCTGATAGAATCGGGCGCACATCGCGGCTGAATGAGGGCTCGGTCGCTCGGGCAGTGACAACTACCGATGGCAGAACGAGGAGGAACCGTATGTAGGCAGAGCGCCGCATGATGAAGTGATGAAATTTTTCAGACAACATGACAGCAACCAAGCGCGTGAAACACGGGATCTTGCCTGCGGAAAAGTCATGAAACGTGACTGGAAATTACGATCCCCAGTCGCGTTTGCAAGGCTTTCTCATGGCTGCGGTGGATAATGATCGTCGATTCTGCCCTCGCCCGGATTTGCGCTTTCATTTTTTCCTAAAAGCAGTTCGTCTGGGCAAAATGGCGGAACAAAGCAAGGTAGAGCACACATGGACGTGTGGCCAGCGATGGGTGAGCGACAGTGAACCCGAGCTTGGCCTCGGCATCGTCACCGGCAGTGGCGATGGTCGCGTGGACATCCGCTTCCCGGCGGCGGGCGAAAATCGCTGCTTTGCCATCGACTCCGCGCCGCTGCGGCGGGTGAAATTCATGCCCGGCGATCGGATCAAAATTCAATCCGGCGGAGAAACCACCGTGACCAGTGTGCGCGAGGAAAACGGCCTGCTCATCTATCAGACGGAGGCCGGTGAAACCAAGGAAGCCGAGCTCGCGGATTCGATCAGTTTCAGCAAACCACAGGACCGTTTGTACGGCGGCAGGCTCGACGCCTTCACGGACTTCGACTTGCGCGGAGCTGCCCTGCGTCGCCGCGCGGAGATGCGCCGCTCGCCGGTGCGCGGACTGACGGGAGCGCGGATGGACTTGATCCCGCACCAGCTTTTCATCGCCGATGAAGTGGCGAATCGCCCGCGCCCGCGGGTGTTGTTAGCCGATCAGGTGGGGCTGGGAAAAACCATCGAAGCTTGTTTGATCCTGCACCGGCTCATTCTAACGGGCCGGGTGCGGCGCGTGCTCATTCTCGTGCCGGAGCCTCTGGTGCATCAATGGTTCGTCGAGTTGCTGCGGCGTTTTCAGCTTGCCTTCAGCATTTTCGACGAGGGCCGCTGTGAGGCGATTGAGTATGGTGATCCCGATTGTAATCCGTTTCTCGATAGCCAATGGGTGCTGGCTGCGGTGGATTTTCTAGCAGAAAACCCAGTCCGCGCCGCGCAAGCCCGCGAGGTGGGATGGGATATTCTGGTGGTGGATGAGGCGCATCATCTCGAGTGGTCGCCGGGCGCGCCGGGGCCAGCCTATGAAATGGTGCGCGGCCTAGCGGAAGTTACGGCGGGGCTGCTTTTGCTCACCGCCACACCGCAACAACTCGGCCCGGAAGGCCATTTCGCACGCTTGCAATTGTTGGACCCGGAACGGCATTCGGATTTGGAAAAATACCGCGAGGAAACTCGGCATTACGAGGCAGTGGCGGACATCGTCGAGGCGCTTGCGGACGGCGGCGGGGCGGATATGCGGCTGAAAAAATTCGTCGCCGGACGTAGGCGATTGGAATGTAGCGTGCAGGATTTGATCGATGAAAAACCAGCCGCACGCGAGCGCCTGATCTCGGATCTGCTAGATAGTTTCGGCGTCGGCCGGGTGATGTTTCGCAACACGCGGGCGAAGCTCGGCGGCTTTCCCGTGCGCGAACCACGGCTGGTTCCGATGACCGATAAACTCGCGTGGCTGAGCGCATTGCTGGAAAAACTGGGTGATGAAAAAGTGTTAGTCATCACGCGCAGTCGCGAGCTGGCGGAGGAAGTGTTAGAGCGATTGCGCGATACCACTGGCGTAGTGGGTGCGTTGTTCCATGAGGATCTCTCGCTGCTCCAGCGCGACCGCAATGCGGCATTTTTCGCCGAGCCTGACGGTGCTCAAATTTTGGTTTGCTCGGAGATCGGCAGCGAGGGGCGGAACTTCCAATTCGCCCGGCATCTGGTCTTGTATGATCTGCCGGAGGATGTTGATTTGTTAGAACAACGGATCGGTCGGCTCGACCGGATCGGCCAGCGCGGCCTGATTCAGGTTCATGTGCCGTATTTCACCAACACCGAAGAAGAAGTCCGAGTGCGTTGGCTGGAGGAGGGCTTGGACGCCTTCCGTGCGAGCCCGCCCGGTGCGGCGGAAATCCAACGCGAGCTGGAACAGGAGCTGGACGAAGCACTCTCGGAGCCGGAACTAACAGATGAACTAATCGAAAAATCACTCGCCTGCCGCAAGCGCGTGGCGGAGCGGCTCGCACATGGGCAGGATCGTTTGTTAGAAAGAAGTTCGCATCGTCCAGAGCGCTCGGAGTGGCTGGTGGCGCGCATCCGCGAGTGCGACGAGAGCGTGGAGTTCGAAGATTTTTTATTGCGTCTGTTAGAATACTCGGGCGTGACCATCGAGGAGCTGGGAGCACGGCGCTATTTCCTGCTGCCGGGGAATTTAAAATCGGATGCTTTCCCCTCACTGCCGCAGGATGGAATGACCGTCACGCTCGATCGCCAACGGGCCTTGGAACGCGAGCAGGAAGCGTTTCTAACATGGGATCATCCGCTGGTGCGCGGGGCACTGGATCTGCTGCTCGGCTCGGAGGCGGGCAACGCGTCATTCGCGGTCTGGCCCACCCCGGGCGAGAAAACAATCCTGCTAGAATCATGGTTGGTGGTGGAATGCGTGGCCCCGGCGGAGTTGCACGCCGAGCGCTTCCTGCCGCAGACGCCACTGCGCGTGGTGGTCGATCACAAAGGTACGAATCTAACGGCAGATTCAAATCTCTCAAAAGCCAAACTCCGTCACGGCAATCCCGCCAGCTTGATGAAAAACGAGGCGGTGAAACGCAAGCTGCTGCCGGAAATGTTAGAGCACACGCGGGTGCTCGGGATGGCGGCCAGCAAGACCGTCATCGCGGATGCCCTGTCATTGATGCACCAGCAAATGGCTATGGAAATCACCCGCCTGCGCGACCTCGCGGAGATCAACGACCACATCCGAACGCAGGATATTGCCTTGCTGGAGGAGCGGGAAAACGCCCTCGCCGCAGCCATTGGCAAGGCCCGCGTCCGACTGGATGCGGTGCGGTTGATTTGGAAAGCACCGGAAAATTAATACCGCTTACCCATGAAATCCTCGCACATCCGTCGGCCGCTTTTTTCCCTGCTGCTTGGCCTTGCTGCGGCATTCTCGGTCCATGCGGAAGCAGAAGTCACTCCGCCTGAGATTCGTTACCTGCCAGAAATGCGACCTGCGGCTGAATTGGGAAAATGGCCTCACGCGAGTGGGAGACATCCGAAAGACCCGTCCTTGCCAGCTTGTATCGAGAGGCTATCCTGTAGCTCATTCTGATTCGATCCATGACGTTCAAAATTTTCTCTCTCGCTTGTCTGGTGGCTTCCGCCGCCCTGCTCGCCACCAGTTGTGATCGCCCCGCATCACAAGCGAAGCCCGCTGCACCCACGTCTGGCGCGACAGCGGAGCCACCGGCTGCGATTCCTGTCTCACTACCGGACGAGATCAGCTTCAATGAGCACATCCAGCCGATCCTCTCGGAGAATTGCTACCACTGCCACGGCCCGGACTCCGGCACCCGCAAACCGAAGGACGAACCTCTTCGCCTCGATCGTCCCACGGAAGCCTTC
>CANBTO010000178.1 GCA_947372405.1 Verrucomicrobiaceae bacterium | reverse complement strand
ACGCACATCGTTTTCGGCGGGGTGGACTCGGCGTTCTACCTGTGGATCAATGGAACCAAGGTGGGTTATTCGCAGGATTCGCGTACGCCTGCTGAGTTCGACATCACGCCGTATCTGAAGGACGGGGAGAACGTGCTGGCGGCGGAGGTCTATCAGTTTTCCGACGGCTCGTATCTGGAGGACCAGGACATGTTCCGCATGTCCGGCATCTTCCGCGACGTGTATCTGTGGTCGGCGGCGGATCTGGATCTGCGGGATTTCGAAATCAAGTGCGGACTCAAGGATGACTATCAGACGGGGACGTTGGAGTTTGTTTCCTGTTTGAGAAACAGCGGCAAGGCGGACGCGGAGGCGATTCTGTCACTCACGTTGACGGCTCCTGACGGTTCGGTCGTCAGTTCGCCGAAGGTGATGGCGAAGGTTCCGGCTGAAGGTGAATCCACGCAATCCATCGGGGTCGACGGGATTGCCAACGTGAAGCCGTGGTCGGCGGAGGTGCCGAATCTCTATGGCTATCAAATCGTTCTAACGGACGCCTCCGGCAAGGAGATCGCCCACTATCAGGGTAAGACCGGTTTCCGCCGCGATGAGATCAAGAACGGCCAATTCCTTCACAACGGCAAGCCTATTCTGATCAAGGGCGTGAACCGCCACGACCACAGTCCGAAGACCGGCCATTACCTCACGCGCGACGACATCCGCAACGATTTGTTGATGATGAAGCGAGCGAACATCAACGCCGTGCGCACCTCGCACTATCCGAACGATCCGGCGCTCGTCGAGTTGTGCGACGAGCTGGGTTTCTACGTGGTGGCTGAGGCGAACATCGAATCCCACGGCATGGGCTACGGTGTCGAATCGCTGGCGAAGAACCCCGCATGGTTCGAGGCGCATCTGGACCGGGTGGAGAATGCCGTGGAGCGGGACAAGAACCATCCCTGCGTGATCATGTGGTCTCTGGGCAACGAGGCTGGCGATGGTGAGAACTTCGTCAAATGCTCGGAGTGGGTTCACAAGCGGGATTCTTCGCGACCTGTGCATTACGAACGGGCGGAGAAAAAAGCCCATGTGGATGTTTTCTCTCCGATGTATGCTACCCCGGACGATTGCGAGAAATACTGCCGTGACGAGGAGAAGAAGCCGCTGGAGAAGCAGCGTCCGCTCATCCAGTGCGAATACAGCCACGCCATGGGCAATTCGACGGGCAACATTTCGGACTACTGGAATCTCTATCGGAAAGAACGCCTGCTACAGGGAGGCTTCATCTGGGATTGGAAGGACCAGGGAATCCTCAGCACGAAGCACAAGATCGACGACGTCGAGGACCGCTCTCCTAACAAACTGCCGGTGCGGCTGCTTGGCTCGCTTGATGCGAAGGAAGGACTCTTCGGCGGCAGTGCTGTGATAGGTAAGTCCGACAAGCTGGACATCACCGGGCCTGTCACATTGGCCGCCGAGGCGCGACTCAATCTAACGGCCCATACGGACGCCGGGCAACCGTTGGTCGCCAAGGGGGACAGCGCCTATGCTCTGAAGATCGCCGGCAACGGACAGGACATCGAGTTTTTTGTCCACGGAGGTGGCACCTGGCAGAGTGTGGTCGCGAAAATACCGGATGACGCGGCGTCGAAATTCCATACCTATGTCGGAATGTATGATGGCGCGCAGTTGACGGTTTCCATCGATGGACAAGTGGCTGCGACGAAGCCATGCAACGTGGTGGTGGACAAGAATCCGTATGAACTCGCGGTAGGAATCGATACGGAGGAAACCGCGCGTCGCTTCAGGGGAAGCGTCCGCCGCGCGGCGGTGTATGCAGGTGCCGTGAAGCTGGAACAGGCGATCAAGGAATGCCCCGAGGCGTTGGTTCTGCTGGATTTCACCAAGGATGCGGAGAAACCCAAGACCCAGTATTTCCTCGCCTACGGTGGTGATTTCAACGACCGTCCCACGGATTATTCGTTCTGCTGCAACGGGATCTGCTCGGCCACTCTCAGTCCCTCGCCGCAGTTCGAAGAGGTGAAGAAGGTCTATCAGAACATCCACACCCGCGCGGTGGATGTGTCGTCGCCGGTGATCAAGGTGAGCGTGATGAACGAGAACTTCTTCCGTGGCGTCCAGCCGGTCAACGGTTCCTGGAAGCTGATGAAGGACGGCGGTGCCGTGGCGGAAGGGAAGCTCGAACTGCCGGACATCGCGCCCGGTCAGAGCGCCGAGCTCACCATACCTACAGGCCACACCCCGGATCCGAACGGCGAGTATTTCCTTCGCGTTCGCTATGATCTGGTGGAGCACAACGCTTGGAATCCTGCCGGAATGCCTGTGGCATGGGATGAGATTCCGCTGCCATGGGGCAAACGCCAGCCTCCCAAACCCACACATTCTGACGTTGCGGCCTCGTTGGCGGAGAACGCGTCATCGATCACAATCAAGGCGAAGGATGTGACCGCGGTGATCGATAAAACGAGCGGCGTTCTCGCCTCGTTGCGCGGCATGGACCAGGAATGGCTGGTTTCTCCACTACATCTGAATTTCTGGCGTCCACCCACAAACAACGATGAAGGAGCCAAGCTGGATCAGAAGCTCAAGATCTGGCAGCATGCGGGAGTGCTCGCCACCGCGGAAAAGGTGACCGCCGTGCAGGAAGGGAACGATGTGCTCGTCACCTCGGAGTTGAAAATCCCGGCCAACGACAGCGCGGCCACCGTGAAATACCGCTTCACGGGTGGCGGACAGATCGTGATCGAAACCGACTTCCGCCCTGCGGCAAGACTACCGGATATTCCCAGAATCGGTTATCAGTGCGAGGTGCCTAACCGCACCCCGATCTGCAAGTGGTATGGCCGCGGGCCGCAGGAAAATTACATCGACCGCAGCACGGGCGCATGGACCACGGTGCACGAGATTGTCGCTCCGATGATGTTCTACCGCTACATCGACCCGCAGGAATCCGGAAACCGGACCGACATCCGCTGGTTCACGTTGACCAGTCCGTTCGGTGGTGGGTCGTTGCGGGCTGACGCCGAAGGTGACCATCTGCTGGAGATGGGGCTGTATCCTTGTGCGGCGGAGGACATCACGCTTGCCATGCATTCCGCGGAATTTCCGAAGCGGGATTTCTACACGCTCAACATCGACCACCGCCAAGCTGGCCTGGGAGGCATCAATTCATGGGGAGCTCTAGCCCTGCCGAAATACCGCCTCGCCGCCGACCGGAGCTATCACTGGTCGTTCATGCTCACGCTGACGAATTTACCTGCGCCTCCGCGCTCCAAGATGCCCTTGTCGATTCCAAGGAATATTCCCCAAGCGCCTCCGGCCAAATGAAAGTTACCGCTTCCTTCACTCGGCTTTGGGCCGGGTGGGGGTGAGCGTGAATTCCAGTGAATCGTTTCCACGCTTCAGCTTCACAGCCACCGGCTTGCCGGGAATCAGATAGAAAAACGCGTTCGCCACATCCGCGTAATCACTGATCTGGCGGTCGCCCACTTTCAGGAGCAGATCCCCGGGCTTGATGCCTGCCGCGGCGGCCGGGGAATCCGGAAGCACCCGAACGATCTGCGGGGACTGATTTTCAGCACGCAGTGACAGCCCGATCCAGCCGCGGACAAGGTGGCCGCCGTTGCAGACGTCCCGCTTCACCCGGTGCACGGCTTCGGCTGGAATGGCGTAGCCGCTGTTGTCCGAGCCGGATTCCTGGAAAACAATGGCAGCCACTTTTCCAGCGGAGTCCGTTAGAGGTGTTCCGCGTGGAGGGACTGGTCCGTCGAAATTCACTCGCAATAGTGCGAGAGGCAGGATCTTTCCTCCTACCTGTTTCACCCAGCCGGAAGCACGGCATTTCACAGAGCCGCCGGGTGTCATGGCTTGAAGAGTGCTTCCTGTGCTGCCTCCCGCTTCCTCTAACCATTCGCAGGATTTTGGAGCGGGTGACGCCTCGGTTTTTAGAAACCCCAGGCGGGATACCGGATCGAATCCCAAGAATTGGGTGGTGACCTTGCGGTTTCCCAAATACAGGGTCGGTTTAGCGGCGTCCGCTCCGGTTGACACCACGGAAACGATCAAAGCTCCGTCCGACATCGCTACTGCGGTGGACTCGCTTGCTTTACCGTTCACTGCCGGGGGATAGGTCACCAGCCATCGTGAATTCACAGTGGTCGGTTCGGCAACGCACACCACTACAGATGTGGCAAACAGCCAAATTGTCATTCGTGCCGGACTTTGCCGGCGCGGGCATCCCAGTTCCTCCATGTCGGGGAATTTCCGGAATTAGAACACTTGTTCGCCCGCGCTGCCTTGAGTTGAGGGACTCAAGTCCAATTGGTCGAGCTGCTCGACCTTGGGTGACTGCGTGGGGACCACCTGATAGTTCACCGGGGATACGGGTGTGTTCTCCATCTGCGCGTTCTTGGGCGTGAGAAGGAAAGCCACAGTCACCGCAGCGTAGGCAAGTCCTGCACCGTAAGCCCATTTTGAGGGGCCAAGATCGGAGAACCATGCGGACAGGCGGTTGAGATATCCTGCGAAGTTTGAGCCCTTCACTGCCTGCTCACGCTGGCGATGATGGAATTCACAGAGAAATTCCTGCCAGTATCCCTCCTCGGGACGTTCGTCACGCCGGAGGGCAAGCAGATTCTCAAGTTGTTCGACCGATGGTTTCACTGCGGTTGATAGTTAGGATTTACAAAACATTTGCCCCCAGCACAAGAAAAATTTTAAAATCTTTCATTCCAACTGTCCTGAAGAGCGGACTGAAGCTGGAGATGCGCGTAATGGAGCCGCGAACGAACGGTGCCTTCGGATGTTTTCAGCACCTTGGCGATTTCCCCATGGGACATGCCTTGGATATCGAACATCGTCACCACCATTCTATGGGGCTCAGACAGTTTCATCATCGCTTCGTTCAATTTAATCTGAAGCTCCTTGAGGTTCGTCTGTCGCTCCGGGTCACCGTCGCGACTGCTGTCGATCAGGGCCGGGTCCTGCTGCACCGGCGAATCCGGATCATTGAGGCTCGGTCCAGCGCGACGCTTGCGTTTCTTGAGGAAATTGAGCGTCAGGTTGACGGCGATCTGATAGATCCAGGTGTAGAAGGTGGCGTTTCCCCGGAAGTTTTTCAGTGACTGATAGGCTTTCGCGAAGATTTCCTGCAGCAGATCGTGCGTGTCCTCCTTGTGGGAGGTCATGTTATAGACAAGCCCGTAGAGCTTGTCGCCATATTTGAGGATCAGGGCGTCGAACGCGCGTGTATCGCCCTGTTGGGCGCGCGTGACGAGGTCCTGGTCAGGGTCGGGGGGACGGGACTGACGGAACAACATTCAGGTGGGTGTGGGGGTGCAGCGGGATCAGCCTACACGGAAGCGGCGTGCTGTAAAGGACGCACCGGGAGACCGGGTGGGGGAGGCTGCCTTCGCGGCGGACTCAGTCTTCGAGGTAGCCGCTCAAGGATTCGCGCAGGGTGGTGCGCGCCCTGAACAGCAGGCTCTTGACGGCGGAGACGGAAAGTCCCAGCACATCGGCGATTTCCTCGTAGGCTAGTTGCTCGTAGCGGCGGAGGACGACCGCCAGGCGCTGGGTCTCGGGCAGGGCGGAGATGGCCTTGTCCACCGCCAGCAGGAGTTCTGCCTGGAGCAGCTCGTTGTCCGGCCTGCGGCTGGGGTTTTCCTCAATGAGTTGGTGGGAGTTTTCCTCCCGTTCGTCCGAGGAGACTTCCTTTTTGCGTCCGCGACGGCGGGTTTCGTTGAAAACAAGGTTTCGCGTGATGGTGAAAAGGTAGGTGGTGAACTTGGCGTCCGGCCGGTAGCGCCTGGCGTTGCGCCAGATCCGCAGGAAGACTTGCTGCGAGATGTCCTCGGCCTCACTGGGATTGCCCAGCATTTTCGCCACGGTGCCGATGACCGCGTTCTGATGGCGCTCCACCAGATGCCGGAACGCTACGTGATCACCCTCGCCGATGCGTTTCATCAGCTCATGATCAAGGAAGCCCTCGTCGGCGGGTGCTGGCGTGGCGGAGTCCTCCATCTTCAGAAAAAAGGGTGTCGTGGCGGCATCGGCGCTCAACATGGTTCATTCAACCTCGCTTGGGAATCGAAGTTGCGCGTCTGAGGATCTCAGAGTGGATTGGATTTCGCCCATTCCTCCACCTCCTGATCAAGGAAAACCTCATCGACCGCCTCACGGGCCCAGTCCTCGCGTTTCGCCAGTTCGCTGAGCATCCTCCAAGCCACCACCTGGACGGCTGGCATTTCGCTCCAAACAGCCTCTGTAAGGCACTGCCAGCCGCGCCCGAAGAGTCGTTCCGGATGCTCCAGCATTTCGAAGCACTCTTCGGAAACCAGCAAAGTTCGATCGATATCCGGCTCGGCAGGGACGGGCGGCACCTCATAGGCCCGCAGCGGCACTCCGGCTGCACCACTGATCTCGCACTTCGATTTCGCGCGCCTTGCAAGGTCCTTTCCCATGCCCTGAAGCGCCATCATTCGTGCCTGGTGCAGTTCGTAGCCCTTTGCCATGTGGATTTCTATCCGATGACGGCCGGAAATGGAATGCAGAACTTGGGGTGGAAACGCGAATTTTACCGCACATGTAGCGGATCACTCTGTTGAGGCAGTGACATTGGTTCGGCTGGCACCTCCGCGGTTTTTGCGGAATGTCACTACCCAAAAATATAATCGGCTGTATAGACTTGGTCAGAAAAAATCGCGTATACTGTGCAGGTTGAGGTGTCCGCTGGTTGGATCCTCATAGAAAAATATCATGGTGCGCGCCCTGTCGTTTACAGGCCATGTGGAGCTGAAGAAAGGCTTCACAACTTCGTCCTTTCGGTAATACAGAGTGGCATGTACCAAGCTCTTTGCCTCATCAGTTTGCGGTTTCGGTTTGATAATGGTGAATTTCCCGGGCTTGACCGCAAACTTTGTTTCTCCCAGCAGACCAGCTACGTCCAAGCTTGCGGCATTCAAAAAAAGAAACTTTCCACCACCGAAATTAGTGAGCTGGTTGTCGATAGGTATGACTACCATGCCGTCGCTGTTCGCCTGGCCTTTTCTGACAAGCAGGATCAGCTGGCTGGGAGCAGCCAGGGATCCGGCCTGGCCGTAAACCGTAAAAATCGGTTTGCCGTCTATTCCGGTTTCGGTCTTTCCTACGGCCCAGCTTGCCATGCGTTTCACGTGATAGACTTCCGAGAATTCATTGGTGGGTATTTTGACCTCGATGGTTTTATTGTCGCCTATCAGCAGTTCAACCGGTTTGGGATCAACGGATTTTGGGAATGACAGAAACTGGAGTGCTACCTTTTCCTCCTGTTGGGCGCGTGCGATAGGAGTGCTGATCAGAAGACAGAGGGGAATAACCAAGCGGAAGGATTTGAGTTGAAACATAACGAGAAAGGTATGAGGAAAATTGACGTGGTTTTTACTCAAACTTCGGATGGATTGAGCCAGCGGAAGCTAACGATCTGATATTTGCGACCGAAAATCTTGTTTGATTGTGATTTGAGATCCGACTGTTTGATTTGCGCTTCGTCCGTCGGATCGATGTATTCCGGAACCCTTTGGATGACAGCCTCGCACCAGGCGCGGGCCATGACATTACCTTGGGCGTCAAGCGAATCGCCGTAAGTGCGGATCACGAAGGTGTCGCCGCGGGGAGTGATCTGTTCGGCGAAGTTCCGCAGGATGTCGGCTTGGTCCACGTAGGCTGCGCTGCCGTATGCTACTGGACCTTTCATTGCATCGGGAAAGGCTGCGACCATCGTGCTCTGCTCGGCGGCGGAGAACTGCCGGATGTTGTTGCGGAAGCTAGCGTTGATTGACACGCTGTCATCATCGAGCGCCGCCTGTAGAGCTCCTTTGACAGAAAGTTCGGTGTTTGAGGAGTCGAGCCTGCGGTTGACGAATTCCGAGAGCGAGAGGAAGGGACCGCGGAGTTTGACCTGTTTTACGATGGCGGTCGCGAGTTGCGAGATTTCAGAATCACTAAGTTCGCGAGGACTGGTCCACTGATCGGTATCGGAGGGAGTACCGGTGGCACCTGTGGGTTTGCCGTTGGGTAGCGCGAAACCGCTCACAGATGTGCCTTTTGGCGTCGTTTGGTCGGGTGCAACGACTCCGTTCAAGGCTTTGTCCTTGTCAAGATATGCGACAGGTTTGCCCTTGAGGCTAGATAGGAAGACTTTCCATGCATCCACCGAGGTGGAGTTGACATTGAATGGGCCTGCGACCATCAGACGGGCGGCGATCTGGTCCGCCAAACCGCCTGAGAATTGTTGCTGCTGTGCGTTGGAGAACAACGTATTGAACTTGGTTTGGTCAAAGCCAGTGGTGTAGGCGAACATCCGGCGGTTGGGTAGTGGCTTATTGCCGAAGAAAAAGTCGGATGCCACCTGTTTTTGGCTGCGGCTGACGCTCTCAAATACCTGAACCGTAGACGGTTGGGGAGTAATCGAAGAGAAGAAGAACTCGTCCCACAGCGCCTTGTTGGCGAGATAGGAGTGGTCGGCGAACGTGATCATTTTGTTGCCAAGGCGGGAGTCGAACGTGATCGAATAATCCGTAAGATAAGCTTTATCGGCGGGTATCAGCGGGTGGGCATAAGCATTTCCGATGGCCTGCAAAGTGTGGGGGAAAAGGCCGCCTTGTCCCGTGACGGTGGCAACTTGGTTTACTTGCGCGCTCGGTTCATCCACGTTGCCAATACTGTATCCTCCAAGGCGGGCGTGGCTCAGTGCTCCGATACTGATGGGCGGAACCACCGGTATTTCCTGTTGCACAATGCGGGTGGATCCGTTTTCAGCAGTGTAACCACCACCATAATAGCCGTCATTATTCACGCTGACTTGGACAGGCGCATCGGTGACCTCGTTTATTTCGCTGATCGACCAATTCCAGCCAAGATTGTAGAGTGAATTCCCTGTGGTATCGTCGGCGAATGGAGAAGGGAGTGGTGATGAGTGAACGAATGGCCTTCCGGCGAACTGACGTCCTG
>CANBTO010000177.1 GCA_947372405.1 Verrucomicrobiaceae bacterium | reverse complement strand
GAGGTTTAGGGCGTTCATGGCGGTTTGGTTTGGTGTTTTTAACAGTCATGTGCCAGAGCGAGTGACGGGCCGGAGCCTGCCAGACTGATTGGCTGGGAGGTGGATTTGGCGGGACGGGTCATGGATGCGTCATACCAAAACCACACTATGACTCAAATTTTCAGAATGGAGATAAATATTTTCTCGACTGCCTGTTCTAACATAGAACAGGTTAGGGAAACGATGAATCCAGTGCGCCGTCTGTCCATCATCGAGCTCGCCACCGAGCACCTGCGCGATGGCTTGAGCAGCGGCCGTTGGAGCGGCACCCTGCCCGGCGTTCCCAGCCTGTCGAAGGAACTCGCAGTCAGCCGGCACACGGTCCGCGCCGCGCTGCAATTGCTTGAGGCCGAGGGCTTGCTCTCGGGTCGCGGTTCTGGCCGCAGCCGGGACATCGCGGTCAGTGCGGTGGAGGCGTTCCAACGGCCGCTGCGGGTGGGGATTTTGCCCTATGACGCGCATCCCGCGGACGATCCCACATCGGTGCAGGTCGAGTTGGACATCATCCATTCACTGGAAGTGACGGGCCACAGTGTTTTCCAATGCAAGAAATCCCAGATCGAAATGGGGCACGATGTCCGGAGAATTGCCCGGGAAATGGCGAAGACTCCGGCGGATGCCTGGTTGATCGCGGCCGGGTCCTACGAACTGCTGGAGTGGTGCGCCTCTTTGACAGTGCCGTGTCTCGCGTTGTATGGCCGCACCGGCGGGCTGGTGCTGGCACGAACCGGGCCGGACAAGGTGCCGGCAATTCGCGCCGCCACCCGCCGCTTGCTCGAGCTCGGGCATCGCCGCATCGTGTTCATTGTGCGCGCCGCACGCCGCAAGCCGGTGCCAGGAAGTAGCGAACGCGCTTTCCTTGAGGAACTCAGCGCCCACGGCATGGTGACAGGTGAGTATAATCTGCCGGAGTGGGAGGAAACTCCGAAGGGGTTTAGCGCATTGCTCGAACGCCTTTTTCTTCATTCCCCGCCGACCGCGCTGATCGTTGATGAGTCCGCCCGCTACATTGCCGCCGCAGAGTTTCTCGCCCGGCGAAGCATTAACGTGCCGCGGCAAGTCTCATTGGTTTCCACCGATGATGATCCCGCGCTCGCATGGTGCCACCCAAGCATCGCCCACATGCGCTGGGACAACAGGCTGATCGTTCGCCGTGTGGTGCGTTGGGTAAACGCCGTGCGCAAAGGCAAGCCGGATCGCAAAATCATCAACTTCCCGACGGAGTTCGTTTCTGGCGGCAGCATCGGCCCGGTATGGAGCGGGTGACATGCTCGGTGTGGAAGCTTGCGGGAGTGGGGGAAGTGTTCAGCGTGACCCAAAGTCCGGGTGGTTTGCGTGGCGGCGGCCTTCGACTTGATCACGCTGCGCTGGGCCTTTCAGACTGCGTCGGTTGTGGCGAATCCCTCCAGTGATTTGACCAAATAACGGGAATGGTATCCAATTATCCCATCATCATATCGTGATACGACGATTTGTTTCTTGAGCTGGGTGGGAAACGCGCCTAGTTTCCCGCCATGGCGCAGCCCGACACCACCTCCGAGCTTCAGAAATCCCTTGCGGAGCGCATCCTTGTGCTCGATGGCGCGATGGGCACGACCATCCGCACCTACGGGCTCAAGGAGTCGGACGCCCGTGGCAGGCGCTTCTCGGACACTGAAAAGGACCTTCTCAACAACGGTGACATCCTCAGCATCACCCAGCCCGGCGTGATCGGGGACATCCACAAGCGCTTCTACCAAGCGGGCTCGCACATCTGCGAGACGAATACGTTTTCCGCCACCAGCATCGCCCAGAGCGAGTTTTTCGTCGATGACCCTCGCGAACACGGCGGCCGCAAGGATCCGGAGTTTTTCCAGAAAATCATCGAGAACCCATTCCTCAACGAGCTTGCGTGGGATATGAACGTCGAGTCCTCGAAACTCTGCCGCAAATGGGCGGACGACATCGGCACGGATACCGGCATCAAGCGCTACGTCGCCGGAGCGATCGGGCCGCTTACCGTTTCACTCACCAACTCGCCCGATCCCGAGGACCACGGTTTCCGCGTCGTCACTTTCGATCAGGTGCTGGAAGCCTACAAACACCAGGTCCGCGCGCTTATCGAGGGCGGCTGTGACATCCTGATGATCGAGACCATCTTCGATTCACTCAACGCCAAGGCCGCCGCCGTCGCGGTGCGTGAGGTGTTCGATGAATCGAAGCTGAAGCTGCCGCTGATCATTTCCGCCGCCGTTGGTCTTGGCGGGGAAACGATGATTTCGGCGCAGAAGGTGGAGGCTTTCTGGAACGCCTTCGCCCACACCCATCCGCTGGCCATCGGCCTGAATTGCTCGTTGGGCCCGGACCTGATGCGCCCGCATCTCGAGGAGCTTTCCGAGTGCGCCGCCACCTGCGTCTCGTGTTACCCGAACGCCGGTCTGCCGAACCCGCTCGCGCCGACCGGCTTCGATCTCGAACCCGTGCACATGGAGAAATTCATGTCGGACTTCGCCGAGGCGGGCCTCCTCAATCTGGCAGGCGGCTGCTGCGGCAACACACCGGAACACGTCGCCGCCATTGCCAGGGGCGTGGCTAACAAAAAACCACGCGAGGTTCCGGTAAACGGATGATTTAACCGCAAAGCCGCAAAGGTCGCAAAGGGAACGCAAAGCAAGAATCATGATCATGAAGGACTATTTGAATCAACTGTCGAAAGAAGTCATCGGTGCTGCCATCGAAGTGCATCGCGACTTGGGTCCGGGATTGCTTGAGTCTTCGTATGAAGCAAGTCTGCAGCATGAACTCGCGCTGCGAGGCATTTCCTCTCAGCGTCAACTCTTGCTACCGATCACCTATAAGAATCTTGAGATTCCGGATGCATACCGGATCGATCTGCTAATAGACAACTCCCTTGTCGTGGAGTTGAAAACCGTGCCCGCGCTGCTCCCTGTTCACAGCTCCCAGGTTCTCACCTATTTGCGTATGTCCGGCAAACATCTGGGCCTTCTCATTAACTTCCACACCGTTCGACTCGCAGACGAAATCAAACGCTTTGTCCACAATTTCCCTGAGTGAACCTTAGCGTTTCCTTCGCGACCTCCGCGCCTTTGCGGTTACCTCTTCCTCTTCATAATGAAAACCATTCCCCACGCCCTCCGTCTTTCCGGCACCGAGGCCTACAACCACACCTCCGACAAGCGCTTCCTCATGATCGGTGAGCGTGCGAACGTCGCCGGTTCGCCGCAGTTTGCCAAGCTGGTCCGCTCCGGTGATCTCGAATCCGCAGTGGAGGTCGCGCGTCAGCAGGTCGCCAACGGTGCGAACGTGATTGATATCTGTTTCGACGACGGGCTGATCGACGGCAAGGCGATGATGGGCCGTTTCCTGCAGCTTCTTCAGGGCGAGCCCGATGTGGCGAAAGTCCCGATCATGGTGGATTCCTCAAAGTGGGAGATTCTCGAGGAAGGTCTCAAGTATCTCCAGGGCAAGGGCATCGTGAATTCGATCTCGCTCAAGGAGGGCGAGGAGAATTTCAAGAAGCAGGCGCGCCACATCATGCGCTACGGCGCGGCGGTGGTGGTGATGGCCTTCGATGAGAACGGCCAGGCCGCTTCGTATGAGGAGAAGATCCGCATCTGCGAACGCGCCTACCGCGTCCTCGTCGACGAAGTCGGTTTCAATCCGGACGACATCATCTTCGATCCCAACATTCTAACAGTCGCCACCGGGATCGAGGAGCACAACAACTACGCGCTCGACTTCATCAACGCGACCCGCTGGATCAAGGAGAACCTGCCCGGCGCGAAGGTGTCCGGCGGCGTGTCCAACATTTCGTTCTCGTTCCGCGGCAACAACAAGGTCCGCGAGGCAATGCACTCGGCCTTCCTCTATCACGCGTGCAAGGCCGGCATGGACATGGGCATCGTCAACGCGGGCATGCTTGAGGTTTACGACGAGATCCCGAAGGAACTCCTGGATTGTGTCGAGAACGTGCTGCTCAACCGCCGCCCGGACTCCACCGAGCGTCTGCTGGAGCTCGCGGAACGTTACAAGGGCCATGGCGGGAAGAAGATCGAGGAGGATCTTTCCTGGCGCGAGGATCCCGTCGAGAAACGCCTCGAACACGCGTTGCTCAAGGGCATCGACAAATACATCGACGAGGACACCGAGGCCGCGCTCGCCAAATACGGGCGTCCGCTCAAGGTGATCGAAGGTCCGCTGATGGACGGCATGGGCGTCGTCGGCGACCTCTTCGGCGCGGGCAAGATGTTCCTGCCGCAAGTGGTGAAATCCGCCCGCGTCATGAAGAAGGCCGTGGCCTGGCTCACGCCTTTCATGGAGGCTGAAAAAGCCGAGTTCCTCGCCGGGGACATCGCCGCCATCAAGGAGGGCGATCCGTCTCTAACCGATGCGGAGGCGCTGCGCCTCGCCGAGCGCGGGCGTTCCGCCGGGCGTTTCCTCATCGCCACCGTAAAGGGCGACGTGCATGACATCGGCAAGAACATCGTCGGCGTGGTGCTCGCCTGCAACGGCTTCGAAGTCACCGACATGGGCGTCATGGTTCCCTGCGACAAGATCCTCGACAAGGCCATCGAGCTCGGCGCGGATGTGGTGGGTTTGTCAGGATTGATCACGCCATCGCTTGACGAGATGGTGCACGTCGCCAAGGAAATGGAACGGCGTGGTTTCAAGGTGCCGCTGTTAGTCGGTGGTGCCACGACCTCCGCCGCGCACACCGCCATCAAGATCGCGGAACATTACTCGGGTCCGGTGGTGCATGTGCTGGATGCCTCGCGTTCGGTGCCGGTGACCACCTCGCTTCTGTCCAAAGAACAGCGCGATGGCTTTGCTGCCGAAAACCGCGCCAAGCAGAAAGTACTCCGTGACAACTTCATCGGCGGACCGAAGAAGGAAACGCTCACGCTCGATCAGGCACGTGCAGCCGCGCCGGTTTTCGATTGGAAAAACTACACGCCGCCGGTCCCATCGTTCACCGGCACACGCGTCATTGAAAACCAGGACCTCCGCGAGCTGGCGGAATACATCGACTGGACTCCGTTCTTCCATGCATGGGAACTCCGCGGCGTGTGGGACCGCGAGAACAAGGTGCTCAAGACCAAGAACACCGAAGGCGCTGTGGAAGCCGCCAAACTCTATCAGGACGCGCTTGCCTGGGTGTACCGCATCATTTCAGAAAACCGCTTTCAAGCCCGCGGCATCTATGGTTTTCACCCCGCCAATGCCGAGGGAGATGATATCATCGTCTGGGCCGATGAATCACGCGCCACCGAGCTTAACCGTTTCCACACCCTGCGCCAACAGGTCAAGAAGGACTCCGGCAAGCCGAATGTGGCCCTCAGCGATTGGATTGCGGGAGCCAAAAAGAGCGACTACATCGGCGGCTTCGTCGTCGGCATCCACGGTGCGGACGAGTTCGCCGCGGAGCTGGAAAAACAGCACGACCCCTACGGTTCGATCATGGTCAAGGCCATCGCCGACCGTTTCGCCGAGGCCTTCGCCGAGTTGCTGCACCACCGCGCCCGCGTCGAGTGGGGATATGAGACGGAGACCGAGCTCACCACGGATCAGCTCATCCACGAGAATTACCGCGGCATCCGCCCCGCGCCGGGCTATCCCGCGCAGCCGGACCACACGGAGAAACCGATCCTTTTCGATCTGCTGGAAGCCACCGGAAAAACCGGCGTCACTCTCACCGAGAGCTGCGCCATGCACCCGGGAGCGGCGGTCTGCGGTTTGTATTTCTCACATCCGGAAAGCCATTACTTCGTCATCTCGGATCTACAGAAGGACCAAATGGAGGATTATGCGCGCCGCAAGGGCATGACTCTTGAAGTGGCGGAGAAATGGCTGGGGCCGTGGCTGGGATATGTGCCCTGATCGCGTTCGGATTCCTCTCGACGGGGGATGTGGCGGCATCCACGCTCCACGCCGCGATGAATCCCATCAAAATCACTGCTACCCTATGCGCCGCCATCGTGGCGTTTCACGGCTCCGCTTTCGCTGAAGACGAAGGCTGGTCTTCGGATTTCGCCGCGGCGAAAAAACAAGCGGCCGAATCCAAGAAGGACCTGCTCCTTGACTTCACCGGCTCCGACTGGTGCGGCTGGTGCATCAAGCTCAAGGACGAGGTCTTCAAGCATGACGAGTTCAAGAAGGGAGTGAAGGACACCCTCGTTCTCGTTGAAGTGGATTTCCCCAAGGACAAATCCAAACTGACAGAGGAAACCCAGATGCAGAACAAGGATCTGGGTGAGAAATTCGCCATCAAGGGTTATCCCTCGATCATTCTCTGTGATGCGGAAGGACGTCCTTATGCCGCCACCGGCTATCAGAAAGGTGGCCCTGAGAAATATGTGGAGCACCTCAACGAACTGCGCGGCAACAAGACCAAGCGCGACGAGGCGTTCGCAGCGGCGGCGAAGGCCGAGGGCCCCGCCAAGGCCAAGGCGCTTGTCGCAGCCCTTGCCGCGATGGAGTTGGACGACCAGGTTGTGGCGAATTTCTATGGTGACATCTCCGAGCAGATCAAAGCCGCGGATCCCAAGGATGAGACCGGATTCGGCAAGAAAGCCGCAATGAAGAAGCGCCTGGCGGATTTTCAGGAATCCCTTCAGGAGCTCGCCGGCAAGCAGGATATGGATGGCGCGCTCGCACTTGTGGACAAGACGATCAAGGAAGGCGGCTTTGATACCGAGCAGACCCTGCAGATCATGATGACCCGTTCGGTTATCTACGCCCAGCAGGGCAAGTTCGACGACGCGCTCAAGTCCGTGGATGAAGCGAAGAAATTCGCGCCGGACAGTCCGTTGATTCCCGGCATCGACGGCTTCCGCAAGCGCCTTGAGGATGGCAAAAAGAAAGCCTCCGAGCCTCCCGCGAAGAATGACAAGGGGGACGACGATCCAGCCCCCAAGGAGGAGTGAGCTGCCAGTTTGGTTCCCTTGATTTCATGCGCCACTCCAGTCGATGGGGCGGCGCTTTTTCATTCCCGGCACCGGCGATATCTCTTCTTGAGTCCGCTTGATTGCCGCCGGAAGCTCCGGCCATGCGCATCGAGATACTCAATACCGGCACGGAACTTCTGTTAGGCAACACGGTGAACACTCACGCGGCATGGTTCGGCCGGGAGTTGTTCAAGCTCGGACTGCGGATTTCCCGCCAGACCACCGTGCCCGATGGTGATGCCATCCGTGATGCCATCACCGAGTCCATCGGCCGTTCGGACTTGCTCATCGTGACCGGCGGTCTTGGGCCCACCAGCGATGACCTGACGCGTGAGATCACCGCCGAAGTCCTCGGCATTGACCTCATCACCGACGAGGCGGCGTTGAGGTCGCTGGAGAATTTTTTCGCCCTGCGCGGCCGTCCGATGGCCGAGGCGAATTTAAAACAGGCGCTCATTCCCGTGGGGGCGGACGTGCTGCCCAATGCCAACGGCACCGCGCCCGGCGTTTATGTGCCGCCGCGCCTGAACAGTCGTTCGACCTGCGCCGTCTTCCTCCTGCCGGGGCCGCCGCGTGAACTCTATCCGATGTTTCATGACGAGGTCGTGCCGCGATTGCGCGCTCTTTCCGGCGTGGAAAGCCCGCCATCCGTGCTCGAACTCAAGTTCACCGGCATCGGCGAGAGCGATTTCCACCAGGGCATCGATGCGAAACTCGCGGAAATCCCCGGCCTTGAATACGGCTACTGCGCCCACATCGGGGAGGTGGACCTGCGCCTCATCGGTCCTCTGGATGCGCTGGAAAAGGGCCGTGCCATCGCGCTCTCCCGTTTCCAACCCTGCCTCATCAGCGATGACGGATCCTCGCTCGAAGCAACGGTGGTCAGGCTTCTAACGGAAATGAAACTCAAGCTCGCCACCGCCGAGAGCTGCACCGGCGGCCTGATCTCCAACCGCATCACCGATGTGCCAGGTGCGAGCGCGGTCTTCACCCATGGCTTCGTCACCTATGCGAACGAGGCGAAGGTTTTCCTGTTAGGAGTTGCTCCGGCTGATCTGGCGGAACACGGAGCGGTCAGTGAAACCGTGGCCCGCAGCATGGCGGAAGGAGCACTTCGCGCCAGCGGCGCGGATCTCGGAGTTGCCGTCACCGGTATCGCGGGTCCGGATGGCGGAAGTCCGGAAAAACCCGTTGGCACCGCATGGATCGGCCTCGCCGCGAAGGGTGCGGAGACCACGGCCTTCAAGGTCTTCCACCCGCGCAACCGCCACGATTTCAAGCTTGCCGTCAGCCAGGCGGCGCTGGAGGCCGTGCGGCGGAAGCTCGCCGCCGCCGCAGTCTGACAGAGGCGGCCGCGAGGGATGCGGTCACTCCATCAGGTCGTGGCATTCAGGATGACGCTGCATGTAGCTCACGGCATAGCCGCAGACGGGTCTGACCTTGAATCCCTTCGCTCTGGCGGTTTCCAGCACGCCGGCCATCAACCGCCCCGCCGTTCCTTTCCCGCGCAGGGCGGGATCCGCCTCCACGTGTGTTAGAACGAGGACGTCCCCTTGGAGGCGGTAATCCGCGAAAGCAAGTCTGCCGTCCTCACTGAGTTCGAAGCGCTGGCGGACGTTGTTGTCGTGTGTCTGGCTCATGATGTCCTTGGGGGGAACACAACCACGGCTGGACACGAACGCACGCGGATAATCCCGGAGATGATTCCACGGCCGCCGACGCGGTCTCGCCCGGGATTTTTTCATTCTTCGCAACGAATGGCAACTTTCCGTTTTCTCCGGTGTTCGATGGTCCACGATGAAAACCAAATCCATCCTCACGATGATCCTCACCCTCGGTCTGTGCGCCGGCGCCGCCAGTGCCAAAGGCAAGGGAAACAAAGGTGCCGGACATGGCAGCAAACTCGATACCAACGGCGACGGGATGGTCTCGTTGGCCGAATTCACCGCAAAATCCAAAAAGCCAGAAAAGGCGAAGGCACGCTTCGAAAAAGCGGACGCCAACCACGACGGGCA
>CANBTO010000176.1 GCA_947372405.1 Verrucomicrobiaceae bacterium | reverse complement strand
CCGCCGTGAACGCCGCTTCCGGCGGACACCACGAGTGAAACCGGATGAAATTCAGGCCGTAGGATTTTTCAATCTGGTAGATTTTGCGCCAGGATTCCACGTCCGTCGGCGGATAACCGGTCAACGGAAACACGGAACATTCCAGCGTACCGCGCAGATAAATTGGCCGGTCATTCAGCGTGAACTGCGTGCCGCGCGCCGCAAACTTGCGCATGCCAAAACTCACTGCGCGCTGATCGTCGCCCAATGTCACCGTCAGCTCAGTTAAGTTGGGAGAAAATTCATCCCATGGTTTCTCGTCGGCCACATCCACTTCCAACTCGGCCTGACCGCCCTTTTCGTCCCAAGTTGCCGAGCCCGTCTTTGTCCCGGCTTTGACGGTGCCACTGCCGGCTTTACCGGTCGCGTTGCCGATTTTCACGACAACCTTCGCGATTTTTTTATCCACGTCGGGATAGACCTGCACGTCGTCAATCCACACCGGCGGCGTGGCGGCTAATTCGATACGACCGACGATGCCGTTCATGTTGCCCCAAGTGCCGCCGCGCAGTGCCGAAACGAATTTTCCCAACGGGATCTTGTCCGTGTTGTCCACGCAGATGGTGAGCCGGTGTTTTCCCGGCGCGATGCCCGTGCCTAAATCATGGACATGCGGCGCGATGAGGCTGTCTTGCGAGCCGATGCGTTTGTCGTCCAGCCATACGGTCGTAACCCAGCGGCAGCGTTCCAAAAACAACGTCACGCGCCGGCCCGACCACTTCGCGGGAATATCGATGTCACGCTGATACCACGCCGGTCCGGCGTAATCGGACAGCCGCCATGGTCCTTCGAGTGTGGGCGCTTTGGTGTTTGGCGGACCGAGACGGGCGTCGTCGATGGTTCCAGGCAGCTTGATCTTCCCAGGCAACTCATGCGCGAATCCTTCCAAGTTGGTTCCGGCGATTTCAAACCGCCAGTCGCCAGCAAGTGATATGGATTCCACAGCTCTGGCGTTGCAGTCCGCTGAAAACAGCAGCGCGCCGACGAATGATGCATGTTGTATAAGCCGTTTCATATCCTGACTGTCCTCAAGGTTGGGATTTGGAATCCGTTTTCGGTAAGGTTCCCGCAGCCGGTCCACCGTTGAGACCTTCGTCGCCAAGGTTTTTCAGGATGCAGTCCGCAACCTGCTTAGCCATCAGGCCGGATGCTGCTTGCGAAAAGTGCACATTGTCATCCTTCTGGAATTCACTCTGGTGGGGCTTCAACAATGCATACAGATCATCCACCTGCACCTCATGTTTTTTCATGACCTGCAAGGCCGCATCCTGATATTGACGTTCCAGATCCGGACTGATCACCACTTCGGTTTTCCAGCGCTTGAGCATGGTTCCCTCCGGCTTGGGGGGGACGGGTGTGGTTGTTGCCCAGATCAGTTTGGCACCGGTCTTTTTCATTCGTAAGATCAAGGTTTCGAGCCGTTGGGCATACGCGGCGGGCGAGCGGTCGTCCGATGCATACTGCCACCCGTACATGTCCCACACGCCCCAGTTGAAATGGATGACGTCCCACTTGGTGTCGCCCAGCCAGCCGTCGATTTTCTTGACTCCTACTGCTGTGGATTCTCCGTTATCGCTGCTCTTGGCCACAATGGCTTTGCCCTCAAGGGCTTTGGCGACCAACGGGTGATAGCCGCTGGAAATCGAGTCGCCGATCAGCAACACCTGTGGCAGATGATTGGGATTCGGCGGGATTACCGGCGGTGTCGCAGGTTTGTCTTTCTCCCAAGCAAACGCAGTCATTGGCAGCAGCGCGAGAAGACAAAGTGTCGGTATGGATTTCAGTGTGGTCATGGTAGTTTGAGTGAAGAGTGACGGTTCATTGGCGAACAGGCAGATCATCTGCGTGGGCGGCGAAGATTGGGAAACAGGTGAAATTGTGCTTTAGCGGAATTTCCCAGTAAGGGATGTAGCTGTAGTTGGGTTCGCCCTCGATGGAGTAGTGCAGCGGCTGTCCCGCTTTGGGTTTGATGCGGGCCAGCAAGCTGGCGCTGTCGCAGGTGAATTGCGCCTCCGGGCTGTCCGCACCGGCACCCACCGCTGCCAGCAGGATGGGACCGTATTGCAAGGCATAACGCGGTTTTTCGGCGGTGGCTTCCTGGCCGGTGTATTTCGTCAGGTGCAGTTCGGCCGGCAGTGTGAAAGTGATGGTATCGCCATCTTTCCACGTGCGTTCCAAGGTGGCATAGGTGCCTGGCGCACCGGTCGTTACAAGTTGGTCGTTGACCAGAATTGGCATGGGTCGGGCCGACCACGCCGGAACACGCACGCGGATTTTTGATACGGTGGGAGCAGCCAAAGAGAAGCGCAGGGCCGCTTTGTTGTCGAAGGGAAAACCGGTGGTCATCTGCACCTTGAGTTTCTCCTGGTTTTGCTGCCAGATGATTTCAGAAGCGGCGAATAAATCCACATAAAGACCGTCAACCGCGATCGAGTAGATGTATTCCGGCAGCGATCCGATCATCCTCGTCCCCTGCCCTTCGCAGCAGGTGCCGATATCGTGGGGAATCTTGTCGTCTTTGCGGCCTGCCAGATTAGCGTGGTAAAGAATTCCTTTATCTCCCAGCTGATTCGGCAGCGCAACGTTGTAAATGGCTTTTTCGATTTCTTCGACATACTTGTCCTCTTCTGGATAGAGGAGATGAAATCGCTGACTCAAGAGAGCCATGAAGACACTCCCGCACAGCTCGCCTGTGCCATGGTAGAAATACGACTTCGGAGGACAAACTTTGCCTTCAATGATCGAGATGCATCCGCCGATTTGTTCCCAGTTTTCGTGATACAACTCCCAGCCGCCCCAGGCGGCTTCAAGATATTTTCGGTCACCGGTCGCACGATACAAATCCAGATACGGTTCCAACGCGGTGAGCAGGTAGCAGTGCGGCCTGTCATAGGGATATTTCCAGATGGCGTTGAGATCTCTTTTGGCCAACTGGTCCAGCCAGTAGTCTTCTTGAAAATAGCGCTGCACCACCTGCAGATCCTCTGCTTTGCCGACGGGCGTGAAATAGACGCGGGTATCGGCGATCGTTCCCTGTTGCCCCTGGATCGGCCGGCGCAACAGTTCGGGCAGATACGGGCTGTGATTGAACCAGTCGTAAAATCCGCGCAACAAGGGGAAAGCCTTTGGATTGCCGGCGTAGCCTGCTTCAATCAAACCATGCGTCACCCACGCCCGGGTGTAGGCTGCGCGTTCAGAGAGGAAAATCGCATTGGTCGGGAACGCCATGAGGTAGCCGTCGGGCTGGCGGCACTCGGCGATCACATCCACGATTTCATTCATCCGCTGGCGCAGGGCGGGATCTTCCATCCAGCGCAGTGTATTGCCGGCTCCCATCAGGAAGCGGCCGGCGTTCTGGCCTGCCAACATGGTATTCCAAAAATGGTCGGGCTTGCGCAGACCGGACGGATTCGGCTTGCCTGCGCGCTCGCGGAAATCACGCACCATTTCGTCCATGGTGGCAGTGCTCATCAGATAGGAGATGTTGTTTTGGACCGCCGTCTTGAACAAACCCTCGCCCAGACGCACCCCGCCGAGCGGAGCTTGCGCCTGAAAGGCCACCGGCCGCCACTGCTCGACCGGCAGGACGTTGCCGGGATGATCCGTCACCACTTCATCTTGCGGCCGACTTTTGCGGGTCAAATCCGTCACGCCCAGATCTCCCTTGAACGAATCAGCGACCGGACAGCCCTCGGCAACATTTCTGCCTGCCGACCAGACTTCGAATTTCATCAACATGAGTTTCGACCCGTTCAGTCGGGTGGCAGTCAGTCGCACGTATCGTCCCGTCTGGTCATGACCGGGGAAAACGATGACCGCGTCCTCCGTATTCGGGAAATCGGCGCTCGTTTTATCCGCAATGACACGTGCGGTTCGAAAATCCGGATCGTCGGATGTCTCGATCTTGAAGCGGACGGGAAAACCCTCCGTTTTGATCGGGCCCAGCCAGTTCCAATCGATGATGGGGAACAATTTGACTTTTTCGACCGGCAACGAACGCTGCAAATCCACCTGCACCCAACAGTTGGCATTGGCATCTTTCACCGCAGGCGTCGCGTAGTTTCGCACGGTAGGCCGGGCGACGCGCTCCACGCCCATCGGCGCATCAGGGGCCGCATTCACAGGGACAGCATGAACAAACCAACTGACAAAAACCAACAAAGCATATCTTCGGCCATCGGTGGGCCTTGCCTTGATTTGGCGGACTGGGCGTGAGTGCATTCGGCAGACGGTTTTCATTAGGGATGGATCGATGATGGATTATTGTTAGTTGTTTTGAGTTGGTGAAGAATGATAATGGCGACCTGCCGGGCCAGCATGCCGTAGCGCCCACCAGCAACCGCTGCGAATCGAGTCACCGATCAGCAGCATGCGCGGCAGCGACTTCGTTTCCCGTTGATCCGAGGACTCGGATTGAGCCCCACGGGAAACGCCAAGGCTTGCCGCGGCAATCAGGCAGGAGATGGTCCAACGGGCCACTCGTTTCTTGGTCATGATTCCTTCTCGTGTCATTTTGTTTGTTCTCCTTCTCCGCGCGTCCCCTGCCCTGTAAATACACATGATTCACCGCGAGGCACGGCGATCTTCGAAACGAGGTCATGGTAACGAACCGAACACTCGCCGCCGGGGCTCGAAACATTGCGGATCGTCGCGCGTGTCAACTTGCCGTCCTGCCAGTCGATGTCCACCTCGTAGCCGCCGCGGGCGCGCAGGCCTTTGATGGATCCGGTCGGCCATTCCTTTGGCAGTGCCGGTAACAAATCGATTTCAAAGCGACTGGCGGTTTCATCGAGCGGTTTGTAGCTTTGCAGCAACAACTCGCAAACGCCGGACGCAAAACCGCACGGGGCGTCGATCTGCTTCTTACCCTCCCAGATCAGGTTGTCGTGGAAACCACCCACCACCGAAAACAGAGCGCGGTAAGCCAAGTCCGGTCGATGCAGACGGGCATAGATGCTGATCCGCCAGGCTTTCGACCAGCCCGTGGCACCGTCGCCCCGGGCCTCGAGGGTTTTGATCGCCGCCGCGTTGAGTTCCGGCGTTTCTAACGGATTGATCGCCCTGCCGGGAAACGCCGCGTATTCGTGCATCATGTGACGGTGGGTGCAATAACGCGAGTCCTCGTCAGTCTCCCATTCCTGGATTTGTCCCCAGCGGCCGATCTTTGGCGGAACGATGTGGGTGCGCAGGTCTTCCACCTGCCTTGAGAACTCGGCATCGCGTTTCAACCGAGCGGCCGCGGCCTGATAGTTGGTCAACAGGTCATGGACCATTTGGCGGTCCTGCGCGATTCCGTATTGAACGGGCCCGTGCTCGGGTGAACTGGTCTTTGGCGTCGTGAATTGTTCGTCGGGCCGTTTGATCAACAGGTCCTGCCAGTGTTCCGACAGTTCCTTCAATACCGGGTATGCGCGCTTATTGAGGAAGTCCATATCCTGGCCGAACTCGAAGTGTTGGTCATAGTGCCATGACAACCATGCTCCGCCGGGCGGGTAGTTCATGTAGGTTCCGCCACCGAAGATGTTGTTCATGTATTCGACAGTCCATCCGCGCACCTTGTCACCAAACATAGTTTTCGATTTCTTCCGCCAGTATGGAATCTGGCTTTCGATGTAATCGAAGAGCGGAATCGCGCACTCGGCCAGATTGGCTGGCTCGACGAACCAGTAGTTCATTTCGATGTTGATATCGGTGTGGTAGTCGCCGGTCCACTCGGCACCGTTGTTTTCGTTCCAGTGTCCTTGGAGGTTCGCGGGCAACGAGCCTGGCCGCGAACAGGCGATCATCATGTAACGCGCCGCATCGAAAGCCAGTGTCTGGAATCCCACATCGTCCGCATCGTTCTGATACATCCGCGTCTTGTATGAATTGCGTCGCTTGTCGATCGGCAGAGCCTCGGCATCCGGAGCGCTCGTGGCCAGATCGAAGGTGCAGCGATCAAAAAGTTTCGCGACGTCGGCCATCGATTCATCCTTCATCTTGTCGAAGCTCATCCGCCCCGCGTTCGCGATCCGCGGTGCGATCTTCTGCTGTGGGTCGGCACCCTTGAATTGTTTTGCGGGATCCATGGCGTAATCCGTGTCGGCCGCCACATAGAGAGTCAAGCTGTCACAGCCTTTGAGCAGGATGGCTTTGTATTCCTCGCTGGACTCCGTACGTTTCCCGCCGCGTTGCGTGGATGTATCCGTCACGCCGTCTTTACCAGCCTCAGGCAGCACCTCGCCGCCTTGGGCGTTCACCAGCATCACGCAGGCAAACTTCTGACCGTTCGACTTCTGGCCGGAGAACTCGAGACCGTTCTTGCTCTTGGTGAACGTGGCTTTTTGCCGGGAAGTCAACTCCAACGAACCTGATAGAGATCCCGGTTTGTCAGCGGTGAACCGAATCGCCAGCAGCCCACTCGGGTTCGAGCAAAAGGCCTCGCGCTTGTAGGTCACGCCATTCGATTGATAGCTCATTGTGAACAGTCCCGTCCGCAAATCGAGTTCACGGCGGAAATTTGTCACCGTCTTGGGATCATGACCGAGGCGGAAATTCACTTCGCCGAGCGACTGAAATGTACCGTGCTTGGTGTCACTACCGTCCCACGCGCTGTCGAGGTCGAGAATCGCTCTGGCAGTTTCGGTGTCGCCATACATCATTGAAGCCATAATGCCATTGCCCAACGGCAGAAACACACCTCCGGGTTTGTCAAACCAGAGCTTGTGACGATCCTGCAGCGGCGTCTGCGCGAAGGCGGCAGGTGCCGGCGCAGGCTTCGCCGGTGCGGGTGCGGCTGGAGCGGGTGTCGCGTTCTTGTCCGCTTGCGCGATGCTTGCCGCCTCATTCTCCTTCACTGGGATTGTTCCGTCGAGTTTGGCGGTGAACGCGTTGCTGAACACAAGCAAGCCTCCGTCGCGGGTGAATTCCATGTTATCGATGGAGCCGGGCTTGAGCACCCATGGTTTTCGAATGGTGCCTGCGGCGTCGAGCATGACCACGCGCGTCGGTTCGTCAGGACGACGATATGCCGTTGCCAACGCCACCGCAAGTTGTGTGTCTTTCGGGTTCGCGGTGATTCGATAAATTTGGTAGTCCTTCGGGCTGTTATCCGACAGAGCGGCAGCATCCTTGTCCCACAACTGTTTGAGTGTCTTGTTATCAAACGTGGTCATGTTGCGCCCTGCGTAGGCAATGATCCGGTCGCCGCAGATCGCGAGGGCGGCCTCGTTGATATAGTGCTTGATCGAGATCAATGTCTCCGTCACTTGTCCATCAGTCAGACCCACGCGGACCAACCTGCGTTCCGCGGTGACACCGCCGATAGAGTCGTCGCCCCGCGCCAGCAAAAGATATAGCGCGTCATCCGAGGCTGTTCCGGACTCGAAGGCTTCTTTGGTTGCATTGCCCACAGGGATGATTGCGGACATGTTCAAGGTCCTCCCACCGTCGGGCTTGAGAGATGGGTTGGCATGGGCGACCGAAATTTTTCCGTTTTTGATGGAAGAGATGGCCCAGAAGCCTTGGCCATTCGGATCGGCAATCACACCGTTTGGGATATTGCCTCCACGCTTGGCGTTCGCGGCGGGCGCCTCGAATCCCAGTTCAACGTTGTCCTTCTCGCCGAACGGCACGGGCGCGGCATCCTTGCTGAAGGGCACCACGGAGAATATGGGTGAATCGTTGGTAGACCGCGCGCGGAGCACGGCCAGTCCCACCTTGGGAAACAGCAGCAGACCCGGAACGCCATACCGAGCGTCCGGGTCGAAACAAAAACTGAGCGCCGGTAGAGGCGACGCTCCGGTTTTCATGACATCGACCACAGCATCTGTTGTCAGAAATTTTCCACCCTGGCTGATCCGGTAGTATGTGTAAGAAAAGCTGCCTTCATATGCCGATTTCTGCGTCGCCACGAAATATTCGCCGCCGGACTCCTGAAGTGAATCCAGAGCCAGCCGGGCGAACCGGTTGTTCTTGCCGCCGATCGATTCGTCGGCAAGGTAACGTCCGTCGTTATCCACGGCCACCACCACTTTGGCCGGCGTGGTGAGCACGTTCACATCCGGGCCGCGGTGGAACCACGGCCGCGCGAGATAGACCGGCTCACCGACTGGTGGCGGCGCCGCCTGCAACTCGCCGAGAGTCATCATTGCGAAGCAAGCGGACATCATCGATGAGCGCAATGAGCCACGCGTGAGATGGCAGGTCATGGTTTGAGTTTGGGTTGCTTTCATTTGAGTAGTATCAGCGTACCTGTTTCTGCGTAGCGGCGCGACCGCGCTTTTCATTCATTTCCCATCCTTCATCAGTTCCAGCATCGCGCGCACCATCGCTTCGCCGGTCTCCAGGTAGGATTCGGCGTTCGTGTTATGAAAAACCGCCTGACCACTCGGGAAAATTCCAGGGGACTGATAGAAAGGTCGCGTATCGATGCTTTTCACGCTGCCCGCGAGTTCCGGATATTTCGCCGGATTACCGGCCGCCATCCGAGCCTCGAAGATTTTCCGGGTGTTGCCATTCATGTTTGTCCCACCGAAGCCAACTGCAGCCACCACCGCCGGCAGGAACGGCGCATTGAACTCATTGCGCAGGTCGCGGACCAGGCATGCGAGATTCTTTTCATAGGCCGTTGAAAACGCTTCGGACCGGGTGCCTTGATCCCCGATCTCGACCAACCCGGTTGCTTCGGGCGTGAGCGCGTCGTAATCCGTGCCGGACGCGCAGGAGCCATTGTAAGCCGCACAGTTGACGTGTTTCACCAACTCATGCTTGGCCGGCCTCGCGCCGGGATGGAACTCCGCTTCGCTGCCTACCGATTTCCCTCCCACTTCACCCCGCTCCGGGCAGTTGTCGTCGCCGGCAACGATGGACATCCTCACTTGACCTAACGCTTCCACCGCGAAGGTCGCATCAACCCAGGAGTATCCCAAAACTAACAGCGCGATCCACCGCAGTGATTTGAGAAACTTCATCCGGATCATCGGGTTTGCTTTCTTTAC
>CANBTO010000175.1 GCA_947372405.1 Verrucomicrobiaceae bacterium | reverse complement strand
CGAGTCCGGACTGAATACGGCGATGAATGGGGGCAGGCTCAACTTGAGTGGAACCAATACTTACACGGGCAATACGCACGTGACAGGCGGCACGCTTGGTTTTGGTGGTGGAATCGCGAACGCTCCCGCATCTTCAACTTCCACGTTGTCGGATACGTCACAAGTGAATCCCAACCAAGAAATTACTGTTACTGATCCAGATGGGACTGTGAAAAAGCTTACAGTCCCAAAAATCACAACCCGAAGTGGTCCCGAGGATGTCGAAGGACTCAGAGCTCTTCCTCTCGCCGATCCCTCATCTTCAACCGCGACATTGTCGAGCGCATCGCCCGGTTCGGGTTCTCGAAGCGAACTTGCCCAGCGCGAGATGATCCGTCGCCAGGAATCCGTCGTCGAGGGTGACGCGCATCTCGCTGCCGGGCGCGAGGCATATGCAAAAGGAGATTATGAAAAGGCCGCGGAACAATTTGCCAAAGCCATCGACAAGGTTCCGAATGCGCCGTTGTTCGCTGATCGCCTTCAAACTTACAAACTACATCTGAGCGATGCCAGCGTTGCCAAGGCCATGCAGGACCGCAAGGTCGGCAAGTATAACGAAGCGCGCGAAGAACTTGAATCCGCGCTCAAGGCCAATCCGGGCAATGATGTCGCAAAACGAGAAGCCGCTTATCTGGATGATCCTATTCGCACCAATCCGGCTTTGACCTACGAACAAACCGAGAATGTGGACAAGGTTCGTCGTGGCCTCTACACCGCCGAGGGCAACTACAACCTGGGCAAATTCGACGACGCCAAGCACGAGTATGAAAACGTCTTGCGTGCGGATCCCTA
Organism: Verrucomicrobiaceae bacterium; assembly: GCA_947372405.1. The sequence goes on along the minus strand of CANBTO010000175.1, from coordinate 8,200 downwards.
CAACACAGCCGCACGCCACGGCATGGAGCGCATCGCCCAGGCGAAGTCCGATTATTACCGCGCCGCCTACGACCACACGCGCGCCGAACTTCTCTCACAGGTGGATGCAGCTTGGGAGTTGAAGGTCCCGGCGGATGAAGAGCCCAAGGAAAAAGGTGGCAAAGAAGGTTTTGAAGGATTTGTGAACGATGGATCGCCGATTGCGGCAGGCAAACCTGCCGAGCCGCCAGTGTTGCCTGACGTCGCTGCTTCCGATTCGGTTCCTAAGACACCTGCCAAAGTAGAGCAGTTCTGGGATACATCGAAAGCTGCTGAAACGAACAATCTTGCCGGAGGAGTTGAATATGATATCCACACCGGATATTCGAACGAATATTTGTTTCGGGGCCTCGAGTTGGGAGATAACCTGATGGAGAAACCCGCGGTTCCCCTGGTGGATCTCATGGAGGAGATCGCCGCCACGGAGGATCCCTACTCCACCTTCTCCCTCAACATCAGCGATGCCTCGTTCCAGGTCGCCCAGGCCGCGCTGGCCAAGGGCGAGCGCCCCGATCCCGCGGGCATCAAGGTGGAGCAGTTCTACAACGCCGTGGACTACGGCGATCCCGCGCCGACTTCCAACGAACCGGTTGCCGTGAACATCGAGCAGGCCGCCCATCCGGTCATTCCCGGCCGCAACCTGGTGCGCATCGCGCTCAAGACCGCCGCTGCCGGTCGCTCCGCAGCGCAACCGCTTCGTCTCACACTGCTGGTCGATCAGTCCGGCTCGATGGTGCGCGAGGACCGCCGCGCCGCGATGGACAAGGCGCTCGCCGGGCTTGCCGGACTTCTAACCGACAAGGACAGCGTGACGGTCATCGGGTTTTCCAGAACCCCGCACCTGCTGGCCGACGCCATGTCTGGCGATCAGGCGGCGAAACTCGGTGACCTGGTGAACCAGACCGCCAGCGAGGGCGGTACCAATCTGGAGGAGGCCATCAAGCTCGGCGAGCAGATGGCGGAGCGCCACAAGCAGGCCGGAGCGCAGAACCGCATCGTGCTTTTCACGGACGGTGCAGCCAATCTCGGCAACGCCGATCCCGTCAAGCTGGCCGAAAAGGTCAAGCAACTGCGCCAGAAGGGCGTCTCCTTCGACATCGCCGGCATCGCCGCGGACGGACTGAACGACGAGTTGTTAGGTGAGCTTGCCCGCAACGGCAACGGCCGCTACTATGTCGTGGGCAAGGGCGCGGACGACAACTTCGGCAAGCAGCTTGCCGGTGCCTTCCATCCCGCCGCGGAAAACGTGAAGGTGCAGGTGCGCTTCAACCCGGAGCGCGTGGGACGCTACAAGCTCATCGGTTTCGAAAAGGACCGCCTGAAGACCGAGGACTTCCGCAACGACAAGGTGGACGCCGCGGAACTCGCCGCAGACGAGGCCGGTGTGGCCGTCTATCAGGTGGAGCCTATCCCCGGTGGCAGCGGCGAACTCGGCGAGGTGAGCGTGCGTTTCCACGACGCCGCCAGCAACCAGATGGTCGAGCGCTCATGGACGATTCCCCACGATGAAAAGGCTCCGGTATTCGACCGTGCCACACCCTCCATGCAGCTTGCGACGCTCGCCATGCTCGCCGCGGAGAAACTCAAAGGCGGCCCGCTCGGCGAGGCCATCGATTTCAAACAACTCGCCGAACCCCGCGCCAACGTGAAGCGCTTCTACGGCGGTAACGGCCGCGTGGGCGAGGTGCTGCACATGCTGGATGTGCTGAAGTGAGATTTTACGGAGAGTTTACTGAAACGAAACCATAGATCCTATATGACCTATATGACTCATAGGTCCCATCAAAACCACAACCATGAAACCGCTGCTACTTCTCATGCTGTCCGCCCTTCTCCTTCCTGCTGAGGAACCCAACGGACGAGAGTTGCTATCCTCCCACCAGACGGAAGCCCGCTTCACGGGTTTGGTGGATCACCAATGCCTGGGCCGTACTTCGTTGTGTCCGGACCGTTGCGGAGATTCGGGCAAGCTGGCGGTGTTCGAAATCACCCGCTACCTCGCCTACGAAAAGCCCGGTCAATATGGCGATCCCAAGCAGAAGGAGTTCCGCATCCTCATCGAGGACAACATGAAGAACGCGAAGGTCCCGGAGGAGATCCGGGATGCCATCCTCGCCCTCAAGCCGGGCGATCAGGTCCGCCTGGACTGGAATCACGATTACGTGACCAAGGATCGTTCCAAGTCTCCCGAGCGGGTGATCGTCAAGCTGGAGCCATTGGCTGCGCCGGCTGCCGAACACCAAGCCCCGCTTGTTGGAGGATACTCCAGGGCTGACATGAACGACGAACGGGTCCGCAAGGCGGCTGAATTCGCCGTTGAGCGGAAGAAGGCGGAATCGCCCAAACTAGCGCTCGTCGGCATCGTGGACGCGCAGCAGCAGGTGGTGGCTGGCATGAATTTCAGGCTCCATCTCAAGCTCACCGACGATGGCAAGGAAAGACAGGCGGAAGCCGTGGTTTATCTGCAACTCGATGGCGCGATGTCGCTGACGTCCTGGGCGTGGAAGTGAGGCGCGATAGCCTGTTAGAGAACACAAGCGATGAAAACGAACACTCTGCATAAGGAGTCGGAACACTCCTGTTCCGATCGGAGGCACAGCCTGTGGACATTGGCGTGCTTGCTCCTCATCGTCCTGACCAGTCTTCTCCACGCCCAGGAACCCGCTCCCAAGGAATGGGCGGCATGGGCGAAATGGGCGGAGGATCAGCAGCCCGTCACCGATGCCCAAGGTCATGGTCCCGACATCGGCTCGGATGAGTGGGCCAATGCCTTGACGAAACGACTCAAGTTGATGGATGCCGCAGGTCAAGGGCCTGAAATCAAATCCATCGAATGGCGCGCGGCGGTGGAAAAGAAACTCATGCCCAGGGAACAACGCGAATTGCTTTCCGCCCACGACACCATCGCCCGCTTCACGGGGCTGAAGGATCATACTTGCAATGGTGCCACAAAGCTTTGCCCCGACCGTTGCGGCTCCTCGGGCAAGCTCGCCGTCTTTGAAATCGTCAAATACCTCAACTACGAGAAACCCGGCGAGTATGGCGATCCGAAGCAGGAGCAATTCCAGATTCTGATAGAAGACAACATGAAGAACCTGAAGGTTTCCGCGGAAATCCACAATGCCATCCTCGCGCTGAAACCCGGCGACTCCGTCCACCTGAAATGGAATCACGACTATGTCAGCCGGGAGCAATCGAAGTCTCCGGAGCGGACGATCACGCTGTTGGAGAAGAGCGGGGACTGAATGAATGCCCGCAAGCCCTTTGAAACAACCAACACACAAACCGATGAAAACGACCATTTTGCATAAGGAGTCGGGACACTCCTGTCCCGTCCGGAGCCTTGGAAAATGGCGGACAGTGGCGTCCGCCCTCCTGATCGTGCTGACCGGCTTTCTCCATGCCCAGGAAGCGGAGGAACGCATGGTGCTCGTGCCGTGGACCAAGGCCCCGAAGGAAGCTCCGTTGTTCTTCTCCGCAGCCGCCGAGGTGGAAGCCCATGTGACGCTGGAAGCCGTAACTTCCGAGCAGAAGATCAGTTATCATATCCATCAGGGAAAAGCCGAAACACTCACGCTCGCGCTCAGTGGGGAAGGGGAAGTGACGGAAGTCACTGGCAATGGTCTTCGCGATTGGTCGGTGCGCGTGACGGAGGATGGCGATCGTTTTCTCGATGTGCGGCCTGTGTTGGTCGAGGGCAAGACGGCGGAGGAACTTGAGGTTCTGGTGCAAACGAAATCCAAAGTGGAAAAGGAAACCGCGGATCTGTTGCTGCCGGGGCCGGGAAGCGCGACGGGTTTCTCACTCAAGGTGAACGTCACCGAGGACAGCGGGGTGGACTTGAAGATGACGGATGTGGATGGACTCGCGCCGCTGGAAGGTGCGAAGAACCGGAAGTTCATCGGCACCGAAGAGGCGGGCATCACCATGAAGATATCGCCCGCCGGCACGGACGCGCGCGGGTTGGAAATGACCAACACCGCGCTGACCGGCAAGGTCTCGGACGACGGATCGAGCGTTTCCTTCCGACTCACCGGCACCGCCAAGTCGCGGGGCGATGGCTCCGCAGTGGAACTGCTGGCAGGCGGCGCGGCCCTAACAGACTCCGCTTCCGGCGACGGCTGGCACGTGGCTCTTCGGAAAATCGACGATGCATGGAGCTACGATCTCGTGGCCGAGCGTGCCGGCGAATTTCCCGTGAACCTCGCCTTCGAAGTGCCTGTCATGAGGAAAGGCGACTGGCGCATGTTGGGCTTCAACCTGCCGGCGGGCGTGGTGGTTCCCGTGATGATCGATGGCATCGGCGCGGACAGTTCCTTCGACAACCGTCTGTCGGTCGTGCCGCAGTTTGTTGACAAGCAATGGCGCGGATTCCTCCCGGCCAGTGGCTCCGGCGCGATGGCATGGCGGCTGGCGGACAAGGTGGCGGACGGCACTCTTTTCTTCTCCAGCACGGAAACCACCGACGTCCGGGTGGGCAGCGGACTGCTCCGGCAACTGACCGTGGTGGACCTGCGCGTGCTGCAAGGCAAGCTCGCCGACCTTTCTCTAACACTCAACGGTCCGGGTGAGGTCCTGTCCGTTTCCGGGGAGCCCGTGCTGGGCTGGAACGTGATCGAAAGCGGTGGCACCCGCCGCTTGGTCGTGAAGCTCAGCCGCCCGATCGAGGGCGCGGGCCGTGTGGTCATCGAGGCCCAGGCGGCTCTCGGCGGATTCCCGGTGAAGGCGCAGGCGCTGCGCATGGCCCCTGTCGGCGCGTTGCGGCACAGCGGCTGGCTGCGCGTGGCGAACGACGGGGCTGTTAGAATCGAAGTGGCGGATGCCAAGGGACTGATCCAGCTCGCGCCCGGCCAGTTTCCCGGTGGAGTCGATGAGAAACTCCGCCAGGTCTTTGTCTATCGGTTTCCTTCGGCGGAATACGGCTATGTGGTGAATGCCAATCAAGTGCTGCCGGAAGTCGGACTAACAGAAGTCACGGTGTATGAACTCGCCGAGACCGACCGCCGCATCTCTGCGGATCTGGAGCTGGACATCCGCGAGGCTCCGCTGCGCGAGTGGGAGATGGAGATTCCGGCCGATCATGCGGTGGCCTCGGTGACCGGTGCGGAAGTGGCGGACTACGCGGTGGGCGGCGATGTGAAGGACGGCAGGCGCAAGCTCAAGGTCCTCTTCAAGCAGGCAGTCGCTGACCGGCAGTTGATCAGTGTGAGGCTCGAGAAGAACGAGGCTGCCAAAGCCGGCGCGTGGGCGCTCCAGCCGCTCGGGTTTCCGGGTGTGAAGTCGCGGCGCGGTTATGTCGGCGCGGTGGCCGCCGCGGGCTACCGTCTAACAGCAGGGAAGACGGCGGGAGTCGCCGAAGTGCCCGTCACGTTTTTCCCGAAGAAGACCAACGCCCTGCAGCAGGCGTTCCGCCTCCGTGAGGATACATGGAATGTGGAGCTTTCCGTGGAGGCGCTCGGGCAGAGCATCCAGGCGGATGTTTTCCATCTCTACTCGCTCAAGGCGGGTGAGGTTTATGGCAGCGTGCTGATGAACTTCTTCGTGGTGGGCGCACCGGCGACCGAATGGAAGATCTCGGTGCCCGAAGGCATCGGCAACATCGATGTGACCGGCCAGAACGTCGGCCGCGACTGGCGGCGGGATGGCAACACGGTGATCGTTCCGTTGTCGCGTCCGGTGTTGGGAACCGGCACGGTGCTTCTTACCTTCGAGCAGCCGATGAACTCGCGCGGCGGCAGTCTTTCGCCCGGCGAGGTGCGTCCGCTGGGTGTGCAGGGCGAGCGGGGATTCGTGCAGGTGGTCAGCCCGCTGCAGGTGAACCACAAGGCCACGAGCGAGGGCGCTCTGTTGGCGATCGATCCCACCGAACTGCCGGCCGAGTTCCGTTTGTTGAGCAGCGCCCCCACGTTGGGTGCGTGGCAATACACGGCGCGGGAGTTCAAGATCCGCATGGATGTCGAGTGGTTCGAGCCCGGCGAGACCGTCGGGCAGGTGGTGGATTTCCAGAAGCTCAACAGCCAGGTGTCGCGTGACGGCCAGTGGGTGACGGACGCGAGGATTTTCGTGAAAACACGCGGCCAGAGCGCGTTGCGCATGGTGTTTCCGAAGGACGCGGTGCTGTGGGAGGCCAAGGTGGATGGGGAGGCGGTGAACGCCCGCACCGATGGTGACGAGACGCTGGTTCCCTTGCCTTCGCGGGTGGATCCGAACCAGGCGGTGGAGGTCGCGCTTCGTTATGGAGCGCGTGCCGCAAACCCTTCCAAGCCGAGGCTGGTCGCACCGAAACTCGACGCGCCGGTGGTGATCGGCGAGTGGACGGTGACCGGCGATGAAGGCCGCCAGCTTGTGCCGCGCGGTGGCACGGCGGATCTGGTGCGACCGGTGCTCGCGGAAAGCGGCTGGGACTGGATGGCGAGGAAACGTGGCGCCGCCGCACTGCTGCTTCTAACGGGTCTCGCGACCATGCTGACGGGCAAGGGGAATCCGGCGGGCATGAGGAAAGTCTTCGCGATCCTGTGCGGATTGGCGTTTGTTTCGATTGCGTTGGGACTGGCGTTGCATGCCGGCATGACATCGCGCGTCGGTTCGGCGAAACTGGAATATGCGGCACCCGTGGTGGCTGCGAACAGCGAGATCTCGATTGAACTGGGCAATGTCCCGGCATGGGTCGCACGCACCGGGTGGGGCGTCTGGCTTGGATTTGTGCTCGGAACCATCGCCGCCCTGCGGGGCGTGGTGAAGGGCGACCGCTGGTGGCTGGGCAGCGGGCTGGTGCTGGTGGTGGCCGCGTTTCTATCAGTTCGTGGAGGGGCTCCGCTGTTCTTCGCCATCGTCGCGCTGGTGGGCGCGTTCTGGCTGCTGCCCCGGATCTATCAGGCCTTGAAGGGGCTCAGGAAACCCAAAGCCTTGGAGGCGGTGGCGGCCGCGATGGCGCTGGTCTGCATGATCCCATGGAGCGCGCGGGCGGAGGAAACCACGAAGGTGAAACCTGCGGAATCCATGGTCCATGACTGGCAGATCCGCGATGGCAGGCTCTACGGCACCGTGGACGTGACGGTGCGCGGCGAGGCGGGAGACCGCTTCCTGCTGCTGCGCGAGCCCGCCGTGCTCAGCCGATTCGATGGCACCGGCCTGCGGGTGGTGAAGGGCGTGTCGGACGGAATCAGCGGCTACATGCTGGTCGCTGAGAAAAGCGGACGATCGACCGGCAAGGCGGTTTTCGAAATGCCACTGGCGGATCCGCTGAAAGGTTGGGATCTTCCATCCGGCCCTGCGGCGATGCGGCGCGTCACGCTGCGCTGGAACAAGGGCGGCTGGGAGTTTTCCGCGCAGGGAGCGGCGAAGGTCCAGGCTCTGACGGGACTGAAGGCGGACGAGAGCGGCGCGGTGATGGCGCTGGGCCCGGTGGATTCGGTTAGAATCCAGGCCCGCCCGAAACAGCGCGACGCCGGCAGCGAGGAAACGAAGTATTTCTCCGAGGTTGCCAATCTTTTCATTCCCGGACCAGGAGTGGTGAACGGCCGCCATCTGGTGACGATCCGTCCCGCACAAGGCCGGGTTTCGTCCCTGACCATGAAGATTCCCGCGGGCTTCACCGTGAGCGATGTGGGGGATGGACCTGTCGGCGCGTGGCGCTTTGATCCGGAGAAACGCGAGCTGCGCGTCACGGTGGAGCCGGCTCGCAGCGATGGATTCTCGTTCACCATCGAGACCCAGCGTGGTGCCGGAGCCCTTCCGCTGCAACTTGAACTCGAGCCGGTGCGGGTGGATCACGCTGCGGGCGAGGTGGGATTGTTAGGAATCGCGTTCGGTGACGAGGTGCAGCCGGAGTCCGTGGATGTCGAGGGCCTTTCCCGCGTGAATCCGGAGGATTTCAACAACAGCCTGCTGCCGCGGACCCGTGACGGACAGCCGCTGGCGCTGCTACAGCACGCGTTCCGCTACGGCGCGGGCGCGGCCAAGGCGAAGCTCAAGGTCACCGCGGTGGCTCCCGAGCTGCGTGCGGAGTCATGGCAGTTGGTGTCACTCGGTGAGGACCGGATGGTGGTGGCCGTCGATCTCGCGGTTACGATCACCCGCTCCGGCGTGTTCCGCCTGGACCTCGACGTGCCGGATGGATTGGAGATCGAGAGCGCCACCGGCGAGGGCCTGAGCCACTGGA
>CANBTO010000174.1 GCA_947372405.1 Verrucomicrobiaceae bacterium | reverse complement strand
TTCATGCGGGGTGTCGTTGCAGCCAGTCCGTCATGCGGGACCGGGCGGTTTCGATATCGCGGGCGGGAATGGCCCGGCCCTTGTTGCGCAAGCCATGCACGGCGACGATGCGGCGGCCTTTCATGAAGAACCAGAACACGCGGGTATTGAGCTTGCCGACGTGGCGCAGTTCCAGCAGGCCGTCGCCCAGCGTCTTGGAAAGCGGTTCGCGGTGGAAGCGGCGGTTCCGCAGTTTCGCCAGACCGGCCATCACCGCAGCGAAATCGCCGGGGTCGGAGGTTTTGAGTTCATCGAGAAAATCACGCACCGGGCATCGTCCTTCCTTGTTTTCGTAAAACTCTACGGTGAAGTCCATGGGCGCGGCAACATCAATATTGGTGTGATCCTGATATCAGGCGGCGGGTGAGTCGGCAGTTTCAGCCAGCAACGCTTCCTTGTTGATGGGGTGCAGACTAACCGACCCCATGAGTGTTGGAAGGAAAAAGCCGGAGATCCTGCGGTTTCAACATGGATGGCTGTAAAGCCCGCAAATCCCCCAACCAGGCGGATTGCGCGGCCTCGCGCCGGGCTTTTTCCAAATCCTGAAAACTCAGCCATGACAAACCCACCGCCATCCCTACACTCCGCCCCGTGAGCTATCAGGTCTTCGCCCGGAAATACCGACCCAAAACCTTCGACGATGTCCTCGGCCAGGACCACGTCGTCCGTACCTTGCGCAATGCGATCGCCCAGAAGCGCCTCGCCCACGCCTACCTTTTCGTCGGCCCGCGCGGCACCGGCAAAACCTCCACCGCCCGTATCCTCGCCAAGGCCCTCAACTGCACCGGCGGCCCAAAAGCCGACTTCAACCCCGACGAGGACGTCTGCATCGAGATCGCCGAGGGCCGCTCGCTCGACGTGCTCGAAATCGACGGTGCCTCCAACAACGGCGTCGAACAGGTGCGCGATCTGCGCGAATCCGTCCGCTTCGCCCCGGCCCGCGGCCAGTTCAAGATCTACTATATCGACGAGGTCCACATGCTCTCGAACGCGGCGTTCAACGCCCTGCTCAAGACACTCGAGGAACCACCGCCGCACGTGAAGTTCATCTTCGCCACCACCGAGGCGAACAAGATCCTGCCCACCATCCTCTCGCGCTGCCAGCGCTTCGACCTCCGGCCCATCCCCACGGAAACCATCGCCGCCCACCTCCTCCACATCGCCAGCGAGGAAGGCATCACGCTCGAAAAAACCGCCGCCTGGGCCATCGCCAAGGGTGCCGACGGCGGCATGCGCGACGCCCAGTCGATGCTCGACCAACTCGTCGCCTTCTGCGGTGATCACATCCACGAGGAAAACGTTCTCGATGTCTTCGGTTTCACTTCCCGCGAAAAGGTCGCCGCACTTACCCAGTCGTTGCTGGCCCGGGACACGCCGGCCGCCCTCGCCCTGATCCAGAAGGAGGCGGAAAGCGGTCGCGAGCTTTCCCAGTTGTTAGGCGAGCTCATCGGCTGCCTGCGCGCCCTGCTCGTCGCCAAGCTCGATCCCTCCGCCGACGGTGAGGGCATCCCGGAAGAACTCTGGCTGAAACTGCTCGAATCCGCCGCCGAATACGCGCCGGACCGCATCCTCGCCGCCATCGACGTCTTCGCCGATACCGAGGGCCGCATGAAATGGGCCACCAACAAGCGCCTTCATTTCGAACTCGGCGTCATCAAGTCCATCCAGACCCTCGGTGAAGTCCGCATCACGGATCTCATCAAGGTGCTCACCAGGGGCGCGGATTTCTGTGGCGGTGATTTCCAGGCAAAAGCCGCGGAACCTCTAACAGAGGCGGTCAAGCCCGCCACACCTGCTCCCGCGTCCGCGCCGATTCCGGTCGCCAAGGAATGGAAACCCGAGCCACCTCCCGAGCCCAGATCCAAGGCCGCCACCACCGGCCTCGCCGGCATGTCATCGCTCATCGACGCCGCTCCCGAAGTGAGCGAACCACCACCCGCGCTGGAACCGCCGCCGTGGAAGGAAGATACAAAACCAGCACCGGCTCCAACTCCGCCTCCCGCCGTGGAGGACGCTTTCCATCAGGACCCGCTCATTCAGTCCGCCCTGGAAAAATTCGAAGGCAAGGTCGTTTCCAATTAATCAACTCTCAACTCTCAACTCTCAACCTCTACCATGAACATCGCCAAACTGATGAAACAAGCCCAGCAGATGCAGGCCGGGCTCGCCGCAAAACAGGAGGAACTCTCCAGACAGACCGTCGAGGCCTCCGTCGGCGGCGGCAAGGTCACCGTCACCGCCACCTGCGCCGGTGATGTGCTCTCCATCAAGATCGATCCGTCGGTGGTCGATCCGTCGGACGTCGAGTTCCTCGAAGAACTCGTCCTCAAAGGCGTGCAGGAAGCCATCTCCACCGGCAAGGACAAGTCCGCCGCGGAAATGAAAAAACTCACCGGCGGCCTTGGCATACCGGGGATGTGAGCATCTTGCTCGAAATCCCAAGCATGAAGTTCGAAACGAAGAAGGTGAATCACTGACGATGAGCGGAATTCTTCTGTTTCGAATTTAGTGCTTAAGATTTAATATTTTCTTCCCCCATGTCCACACTCCGCCGACGCACAGGATGGACACTCGTGGGACTCTCGTTCGCGCTCCACCTTTTCACCGTCTTCTGTTTTGTCCGGCAACCGGACCGCTTCGCAGCATTCACGGTGCTGCCCATCTGGATGTGGGGCGGCGTGGGTTTGTTGCTTTCCACAACCGCCTTCTGCTTCCTGCGCGCGCCGCTTTCACTCATTCTAACAGCGGTGTGGGCGGTCACGCTGCTGGTAGGCGCGGACGAAGCCCGGGTGCTCGCCAATTTCGGGAAATCCGCACCCCTGCCCGGCCCCGCGCAGAGGCATGACGGAAATCCCGTGCTGCGTGTCGTCACGATGAACTGCGCGATCTTCTCCTTCGGTGATCCATCCTCGGACATCGCCGCATGGGAGCCTGACATCGTGCTGCTCCAGGACGTCTATCCGGACCAGGTCCGCAAGATCGCGGACGCGCTCTACGGCGGCCGCGGCGATTACCGCTGCCACACCACCAACGGCGTCGTCACGCGCTGGAAGATCGAACGCGAAGTCCGCAACCCCACCCAGCGCGACCAGCAGGTCACCATCGGCCTGCCTAACGGATCGTCCGTGGAAGTGGTCAACGTGCATCTCGCCACCGCAGCCACCGACCTGCGCTTCTGGCTGCGCTCCACCTGGACGGACCACCGCGTGAACCGCGCGTTGCGCCGCGGCGAACTTTTCCTCACCCAGCAGATCCTCGAGCAGACCACCAGTTTTCCCAACACCCCCACCCTCTTGGGCGGTGATTTCAACTCACCCGCATCCGACGTCGTCCACCGCCAGCTCGACCGCGATTTCGTGGACGCATTCTCCACCGCCGGCACCGGCTGGGGGGACACCTTCCAGCACCGATTGCCCATCCTGCGCATCGATCACATCTATTCCACACGCCACTTCCTGCCAGTCCGCTGCGCAGCGTTCACCAGCCGCCACAGCGACCACCGCATGGTCATCGCGGATTTCATCTATCGATAGTGACACGTTTCCTGACAGCCAGCGGTTGCGCGAAATGCCAGGTGTGTTAATGCTCTGTCACTCTCCGCCATGTGGATCGTCCTTTTCGCCCTTCGCTACAAATACACCATCGGTGTGCTGGCGATCTTGATCCTGCTGTTCGGCATCATGTCCGGCCTCAAGATGTCCACGGACATCCTGCCCCGGGTGGAAAGCCCTGAGATCACCCTGGTTTGGACCTATAACGGGTTGACCGCTGCGGACATGGCGGCACGCATCACCTCGTTTTCCGAAATCGCCACGCTCAACAACGTGGACGACCTGCTGGAAGTGCGGTCCGAGACCTCCAATGGCATCGCGCTGGTGAAGCTCAAGTTCCAGCCGAACGTGAACATCAACACCGCGATGTCCCAGGTGACCGGCATCTCCCAGGCCATCCTGCGCCGCATGCCCACCGGCACCATCCCGCCAATCATCATCCGCACCAGTCCGTCCACCGTGCCGATCGTCCAGCTCGTCATGTCCTCGGACACGATGACAAGCGGACAACTTTACGATTACTCGCGGCTCACGCTGCGCGCCCAACTCCAGAGCGTCCCCGGCATGAGGATCTCGCTGCCCTACGGCGGCGCCGCGCGGCAGGTCATGGTGGACTTGAATCCGGAAGCTCTCAACGCCTTCTCGATTTCCTCCTCGGAAGTCAGCGCCGCCATCAGCAGGCAGAATCTAACATTGCCGTCCGGCGTCCTCAGCGAGGGGGCCCGCGAACTGCCGGTGGAGATCAACGCGAGTCCGGAAACCATCCAGCAGTTCCTGGACATCCCGCTGCGCTCGGTGAACGGCAAGGTCATCCTGATGCGCGACGTCGCGAATGTCAGGGACGGCGAGGCGGTCACCACCAACATCGCCCGCCTCAACGGCCAGAACGCCGTGATGATCTCGATCCTCAAACTCGGCGGAGCCTCCACCGTGGACATCATCGACGGCATCCGCCAGCGCCTCCCGGAAATCCGCGCCTCCGCCCCTCCCGGCATGAACATCGAGCCGATCTTCGACCAGTCCGTGTTCGTCCGCGCGGCCGCGAACGGAGTCGAGCATGAGATCCTTCTCGTCGGTGGTCTGGTGGCTCTCGTGGTCCTGTTTTTCCTCGGCTCATGGCGCTCGACGTTGATCGTGCTGACCTCGATTCCGCTCGCACTATTGTGCTCCATCCTCGGTTTGAAGCTCGTCGATGCCACCTTCAATCTCATGACTCTTGGCGGGCTCGCCCTCGCCATCGGCATCCTGGTGGACAACGCGCTCGTCGAAATCGAAAACATCAAGCGACAGATCGCCATCGGCAAGGATGTGCACCAGGCGATCGTTGATGGCGCGCGCGAAGTCGCGTTTCCGGAGTTTGTCTCCACCATCTCGATCTGCATCGTCTTCCTGCCGATCTTCCTGCTCAGCGGCACCTCGTCCTTCGTCTTCCGTCCGCTCGCACTGGCGGTGGTTTTCGCGATGATTGCGAGCTATCTGTTAGCCCGCACGCTGGTCCCCACGCTGGCATCGATCATTCTTCCCGGCGAGCTGCGTGCGGAGAATAACCGCAACGGCGCCAAACCAGGCGGACTGTTCCGCATCCACCATGCCATCGAACACGGCGTGGACCGGATCGCGAGGATGCAAGGCTGCATCCTCCGGTTCCTGATGCGCCACAAATGGCTGGTGCTGATACCGCTGCTGTTCGTCGCCGCTCTCGGTGTCTTCGCCGGTATGAGGTCAGGCCGCGAGTTTTTCCCCAAGACCGACGCCGGGTTGATCCGCCTGTTCGTCCGCATCCCGAGTGGCGTGAGGATTGAGGACACGGCGCAGGTGATGGCGGACGTCCAGCGGGAGATCCGGCAAATCATCCCCGCCAAGGAACTGCAGTTCATGGTCGAGAACATCGGCGCGCCGACTTCCGTCAACCAGGCATGGGTGGAAACCACATCGGTCACCTCCTCCGACGGCGAGATCCTCGTGCAACTCGATCCCGTGCATGCGCCAAGCGAAGCTTATGTCGAAAAAATCCGCGCCATGCTGGCCGGCAAGTTTCCTCAAATCCAATCGTTCTTCCGGCCCGCCGACGCCACCAGCCAGACTCTCGCGTCAGGCGCGCCAACCACTTTCGAGGTCCGTCTAACAGGCCGTGACGTGCCAGGCAACCTGGCGCTCGCTCGCGAGTTGCGCGAGCGCTTCGCTAGCATCCCGGGAGCCGTGGACGTCACGCTGCGCGAAGTGCTGGACCAGCCCGGCTACGCGATCCGCATCGACCGTACGCGTGCAGGGACCTTCGGCATCAACGCCCAGGACGCTTCCAGCGCCCTGCTCGCGGCACTTGGCAGCGGCGGCTCTGTCACGCCGAATTTCTGGTCCGATCCGGTAACCGGCGCAGCCTACGACGTGCAACTCATCGCACCGCCGGCGAATTTGAAATCCATCGAGCAGTTGCTGAACCTGCCCGTCCACCCGTCCGCCAGCAACGGCCCGCCCGTGCCGTTGCGCGCGTTCGCCACCGTCATGGAAAAGCGCGCGCCTGCAAGCGTCAGCCGCACCACCTTGCAGCCGACGTTCACCGTCGTCGCCAATGCTTCAGGACGTGACATCGGCGGCATCGCCAATGATCTGCAAGTCATTCTCAAGGATCTGCGCGGCAAGCTGAAACCGGGCAACAAGATCGACCTAGCCGGTCAGGCCGCGTTGATGGAAACCGCCTACACCGAACTGATTGGCGGCCTCGGCCTCGCCTCAGTACTCGTCTTTCTCGTCATGGTGGTGAACTTCCAGTCATGGACGCTGCCTTTCGTCGCCATCGCTGGTCTGCCAGTGTCCGTTGCTGGAGCGCTCTGCGCCCTGTGGCTCACCGGCACACCACTCAGCGTGCCCGCCCTGATGGGCATCATCATGGTCGTCGGAGTTTCCACTGCGAACAGCGTGCTGGTCAGCAGTTTCGCGCGCGACCGCTTCGACCAGGGGGAAACCGCGTTTGACGCCGCCATCGAAGCCGCCACCACTCGGCTTCGGCCCGTTGTCATGACGGCTTTCGCCATGATCCTCGGCGTGATTCCGATGGCACTCGGCCACGCCGAAGGTGGCGAGCAGAACGCACCTCTCGGACGCGCCGTGATCGGCGGGCTGCTCTTCGGCACCTTCGCCTCGCTGTTCCTGGTGCCCGTCGCCTTTGCCGCTGTTAGAGGTTTCACCCACAGGCACAAACATGCCAGGGAAACCGACCTGTCAGAAAACACCGACCCAGTGATTCCATGAACTCCCTCCTCCATCCGCTGCCGCTGGTTTTTCTGTTAGCAGCAGGCTCGCCTCTCACCGCAGGCGAGCAGGCCGTCGTCCGCACCACCCTGCCAACCGCCGCCACCACAGGCACCTTCGAGCTTCCCGGAAGAACCGAGCCGGTCGAGGCCGCCACCATTTTCACGCGAGCCACCGGCATTGTCGGCGAAAGGAAATTCGACATTGGCGACCGGGTGAAAGCTGGTGAAACTCTCGCCATCATCGCCGTTCCGGAAATCGATCGCTCGATCGAGACTGCTCGGGCGGTCGTGGATCGAGCGGCAGCCAAGGCGAAAATCGACCGCGAGGATGCGCTCCGCTCGGCCAATCTTTCCGCAACCAAGGCGGTTCCACTGGAGCAATCCGAAGAGCGTGCTGCCATCGCCGCCCAGTCCGAGGCGGATCGCCGCGCGGCGGAGGCGGAATTGGCTCGTTTGATGGAACTGCAGAAATTCGCCACCGTCACCGCGCCCTTCGACGGCACGATCGCAGCACGCAATTTCGACCGCGGGGACCGCATGCGCGGCGATTCATCCACGCCCGAAGGCTGGCTCTATCGGCTGGTCCGTTTGGACAAGCTGCGTTTCGTCGTCAGCGCCACCCCGGATCTCGCTCTCAGGATTTCAAAAGATGCGGTGGCGAACGTCCGCTTCAACGAACTGCCAGGCCGCGTGTTCGAAGCCGGATTCTCGCGTTCCAGCAAAGTGTTCGACACCGACTCCGGCACGATGCGCACGGAGTTCATGCTCGAGAACCCTGACCTGCAACTTCCCGCAGGACTCACCGGCACGGCATCATTGAAACTCCCGCCAGCCCCCGGCACCTTCATCCTGCCCACCAATACCATCGTCATGCGCAAGGGCATTTCCGCGGTCGCGGCTGTCATCGATGGCAAAGTCAGTTTCATCGACGTGCTCGTTGGCAAAAACTTCGGTTCCACCGTGGAAATGACCTCCGCGAAACTGAGCCCGTCCACCGCCGTCATCATCAACCCGAACGCCCTGCTGCGAGAAGGTGATCCGGTCCAAGCCACGGCCGCTCCACCGGCGAAATAGACTGCGAACCTGGCAAACGATTCTCGATACGCTCCCGCATCCGAAAGGCAGTACGGCAGCGTTGGGTGTCCCTTCTTTCACAAGCCACAGCCGCCTGAGGAACAGACAGGAATGTCCGAATCACAGCTATTTCACGACGTTTTGTTGCTTGAACGCTTCCGCAGCAGCTTTGGAGGCATCGTCCTTTTTCGGTCAGTTCTGATAGATTTTCCTGAGCGTCTGATCACGGTCCTCGCCGGCGGGGAGGGTCAGCGCCCATTGCGCGGCGGCTTCGGGTTCGTAACTGGAAACGGTTTCCACGTAACTGCGGATGGCGCTGTTCTTGAGCGGGCCGGCGGGAGTGGTGTTGAGCCAGGCCCCGGTTGCCTGGAAATCGCTTTTTGCCCAGTTGTTCACCATGTTGCGGATGATGTCCTGGCTTTTGTCGGCAGGCAGTTTTTCGCCCAGCCATTCGAGCCACCGGCCGGTCTCGGCACCCTTTAAGGCGTCCGTATCCGGCAGTCTGCGAGCGATGTTGGCGATTTCGTCCGGAGTGAGCTGGGTTTTTTCCATCCACTGGGTGGAGGATTCGAATCCGTCGGCAGCGAGAGTGACGGTCAGGTACCAAAAGCCGCCGGAGGTGGCTGCACGGCGAGCCTGCTGATCGGTGAGGCCGGCAAGGTATTCGCGAAAGGCGGTGAAGGTGTCCGTCCGCTCTTCGGGTGTTTTCGCGGCACGTATGATGTCAAAAAAGGGCTGTGGTTTTTTACTCATTCCAAGTTCGCCGACGAGTTGGAAGGCAAGTTTCGGATCATCGCTTGCAGCTCCGGTGAGCAATGCGATCTTGGTCTCCCCGGTGATGACTTTGGGGAATTTTCCACCGTTGGTTTTCACCCATTCCACCGCGCCCGCCGGATCATCGTTAGCCCAGCGGGAAAGGGCGGACGAAACCATGCTCGCGGACAACTCATTATACTCTAACAAATCTGGCGACCTGGTGAAGACCGCCAGCGCCGCTTGCGGGTTTTTGGCGGCAAGCTCCATAATGGAATCCCAGATCAGCTCATGGCGGAAATCCTTATCGAGTCCGGTGTCGGATTGCAGACTGGCAATTAGCAATTTGATCCCGGAGGCGTCGAGATCCTGGATGC
>CANBTO010000173.1 GCA_947372405.1 Verrucomicrobiaceae bacterium | reverse complement strand
ACATCGACTTATGGCGACGGCAAGCCGCCGGACGCGGCCTCCGGCCTTCACTCGTGGCTCATGTCCGATGGCGCGCCGCGTCTTGAAGGCGTATCCTACTCGGTGCTGGCTCTGGGAGACAGCAGCTACCCGGATTTTTGCAAATGCGGAGTGGAATTCGACACACGCCTTGCCGAGCTCGGTGCCACGCGCATCCACGACCGCATCGATGTTGACGTCGATCCGGATGAACCATACGCCCGCTGGTCCGCCGGCGTCATCGCAAAGCTCGCCCCATCCGGCACTCAAAACGACCTGCCTGTTGATTCCGAAGATGCCGAGGATGGTTTTTCGAAGTCCAATCCCTATCCCGCACCGGTGCTTGCCAATCGCAATCTCAACGGTGCCGGAGACAAGCAGACCCACCACATCGCTCTCTCGCTGGAAGGCTCAGGCCTCGAATACGAAGTCGGCGATGCTTTGGGGGTGTACCCGCTCAATCCACCGGAAGTGGTGGATGAAATCCTCGCCAACCTGCCGTTCAAGGCGGGGACGGTTTCCAGCGCGGACGGAAAAGAATCCTCCCTTCGTGAAGCCCTGCTGCGGGATTACGACATCGGCGTCCTCAACAAGAGTCTCATCCGGAAGTGGCAGGAACGAAGCGGTTCGCCGTTTTTGCGCTCCCTTGTGCAGGCGGACGACCGCGATGCGTGGGATGATTTCTGTCGTGGTCGCGAGCTGGTCGATTTGGTCATCGATCACCCGGCGGATTTCTCCGATGCGGACGAGTTCGTCTCGGTTCTGAAAAAACTCCAGCCGCGGCTCTATTCGATCTCTTCCAGCCCGCGGGCACATCCGGGCGAGGTGCATCTTTGTGTCGGCATCGTCCGCTACCAAAGTCACGGCCGGAAGCGCGGCGGTGTCTGTTCCACCTATCTGGCAGACCGCATGACCGATGATACCAGGCCTGGAGTTTACGTTCACTCGAACTCCGCGTTCCGCCTTCCCGAAAATCC
The DNA here is from genome assembly GCA_947372405.1 of Verrucomicrobiaceae bacterium. The sequence continues at coordinate 8,053 of CANBTO010000173.1, read as the reverse complement.
GGACACCCCGGTGATCATGGTTGGACCCGGAACAGGTATCGCTCCTTTCCGCGCCTTTCTGGAGGACCGCAAGGCCACGGCAGCCAAAGGAAAAAACTGGCTGTTCTTCGGCAACCCCCACCAGGCATCGGACTATCTCTATCAGGATGAGGTCGGGGACTTTCTAACCGATGGCACGCTGACCCGCCTGAGCCTCGCCTGGTCACGCGATCAAAAGGATAAACTCTACGTCCAGCACCTGATGCTGCGGGAAGGTGCGGAGCTCTGGTCATGGCTTCAGGACGGAGCCGCGTTCTATGTCTGCGGCGACGCCTCGCGGATGGCCAAGGATGTGGATCAGGCTCTGCTCGCGGTGGTGAGGGAACATGGGAAACTTTCAGAAGATGATGCCGCCGCCTTCATCGAAAAGCTCAAGCAGGACAAACGCTACCAACGCGATGTTTATTAGACGCGGCGGTTTTTCCAACACCACCGGCCACGTAAGAAAACACCCGGCCTCCATTGAAGAGGGCCAGGTGCTGGAGAAAATCGGGTTCAGGACAGACTGTTACCAGCCGCCGCCACCTTTGTGGCCGCCGCCGCCGCCACCCTTGTAGCCACCGCCACCGCCGCCGCCGCCACCCTTGTAGCCACCGCCGCCGCCGCCACCTTTGTAGCCACCGCCGCCGCCGCCACCTTTGTAGCCGCCACCACCACCACCACCGCCACCATAACCGCCGCCGCCACCGGGCCGGGATTCCTTGGGCTCGGATGCGTTCACGCGAAGCGGGCGTCCGTTGTAATCGTAATCGTTGAGGGCTTCAACAGCCGCGTTCAACTGGGATTGGTCGCCGAGAGTCACGAAGGCGAATCCCTTGGATTGCCCGGTTTCACGGTCGGTGATGATTTTGACCCGTTCAACAGGTCCAAAAGCGGCGAAGAGGCCGGAGACGTCTCCTTCAGTAGCAGTGTAGGGCAGATTGCCCACGTAGATATCCATTGTTTTCAGTTCTTTTGACGCCGTTCTTTCCACACTTCCTTTGACCGCGGCGTCAGAGATGAAACAAAGCGCGATCACACCAATGTTTTGCGTGCAATCGACAAACAGGCTGCGGGCCGCAGGCAATTAAGCAAGATTTGTTTTCTCGCGGACCGTCGATGTGAGCTGGAAGCCTTGCGGCATAATGATCTGCGGCAGGAAATAAATCCCGGACCAGTCGATCTAACGGATTTTAAAATCCTTAACCCGGGGTGTTTTGCGGTTCACCCGGCGATGATTCCGCTGATGAAGCGGAGGATTTCATCGCGTCCATGGCCGTTTTTGGCGGAGCATGCGAGGGCCTCGGGCAGCGACTTGAAGAGTGGAGCGGCGGTTTCCAGAAAGAGGGCTGCGTTGGCGCGGGTTTTCGCGGGGGACTGTTTGTCCGCCTTGGTGAAGACGAGGGAGAAGGGAGCGTTGATTTCGGCAAGCCATGCCGTGAAGTCGAGGTCGATGCGTTGCGGCGGGTGGCGGGAATCGATCAGGACGAAGACGCGGCGGAGGTTCTCGCGTTGTTCGAGGTAATCGCCGACGAGTTGGTTGAAGTCGAATTTTTCGTGTTTGGCGGCTTTGGCAAAACCGTAACCGGGGAGGTCCACAAGGCTCCAGGATTCGTTGATGAGGAAAAAGTTGATCTGCCGGGTTTTGCCGGGACTGCCGGAGACTTTGGCAAGGCCGTCCTTGTTGGCGAGAAGGTTGACCATGGAGGACTTGCCGACATTGGACCTGCCGATGAGGGCGATCTCCGGCCGGTCCCATTTAGGACAGTCGGTCAGCCCGCAGGCGCTGGTAATGAACTTGGCCGTCTTGATCCGCATGGGTCGGACCATCGGAACCGGGAGCCTACACTGCAACCCCGGATTTGAAGAGTCTTGCGTGTGGCGGGGCGAAACGCTTTGTTCGCCGCCAGCCCGCTGAGGGTTCGCACATGGTGAAAACAACGCTCATAACTTTGGCCCGCATCGCTCCCGCGCTCGCGCTGTTTTCCTGTGCCGCACCGAAGGCGGCGGTGGTCGAGCCGCCAGCCACCTCGAAAAAGGAGGAGCCAGCGCCGCCAAGCGTGCCGGAGCCCGTCATGCCGGACCAGCCCAACGACGGAATCCGCCTGCCCGACATGCTGACGATGCCGGGTGAGGGCGAGTTTCGCGCAACGAGTCCGACGGCACCCAAACCGGGAACCGAGCCCGGAGCTGTGATATCAAGACCCCCGACAGATCCGCCGTCCCGTCCGAAGTCGAAGGACAAGGAAAAGCCCGCAGGCGGCCAGTGAGGTTCAGCGCTGGTTGAAGCGAGACATTTCCCGCTGGGCCTCGCGTAGCTCGACGGCCTTTTTCAGGTCCTGGCGCTGGTCAGTGTGGGTCTTGCCCTTGCCGACGCCGATCTCGACTTTGACGCGGCGGTTTTTCCAATACATGCGGAGCAACGGCAACGAGCAGCCCTTGATGGCGGTGGCGGATGCCAGCTTGAGGATTTCCCGCTTGTGCATCAACAACCGGCGCGGCCGCTTGGCGGTGTGGTTGAACCATTCACCCGCGGTCTGCCAAGGCTGGATGTCACAACCGTAAAGGAAAACCTGGTTTCCTTCGACGCGGGCGAACGCATCCGAGACATTGACCTTCCCGGCGCGGATGGATTTCACCTCCGTGCCTTTCAATTCCAGCCCGGCCTCATACTTGTCCAGTATGTGGAAATCGCGGCCGGCCTTGCGGTTGGTGGCGATTTCCGCAGTCATGGCGATGGGTGCCGGGTGAGAGCCCGGGTAATCAGGCTTCGGCCTTCACGACCAGCCGGATCTTGCCCTCGATGATCTCGGTGAGAGCGATGTCCGCCACTCCCATGCTCGGACGGGTCGGGATCAACGGCGAGCGACCGCTGTTGAGTTGCCTGACGCGCTGGGAGACGAGATTGACCAGAACCAGCGGGTCGGTGACGATTTCAGAGGCCTTGTCGAGGAGATCACTTTTCATAGGAGAGCCGGGAAATCGCGAAGCCGGACGCTCTTGCTCAAACGGAATGACGTTTTTAGGAGGCAAGGGCGGGACGTTTTCGCTCAAAACAGATTGGATTATAAGGTGGGTCCGGGATGGCAGCCGGGCCGCGTGTCAAAGCAGAGATTCTGGTTTCTGACAAGCCTTATCTGGCAAAAGAATTCCCCAGCACGCCGCTTTCAGGAAATCCTCCCGCTCATTTGGGCATCAAATCGATCCCGAACCGCCTGAGGATGAATACGGTCAGCCAGAAGAAACCAATAGTGGCCAGGCAGTTGACGGCGAGCGAGGACCAGAATCCCCAGCCGTTCCGCAGCATCCACGGCAATATGAGAAACATCGGCAACGTAGGCAGCACGAACCAGAAGGTGCCCTCCGCGTGGTTCGCCAACCGGTCCGGCCCCTGGCCCGCATGGTTCATCCAGACCATCGCGAGAATGGAGGTGATCGGCAGTGCGATGAGCAGGGCCGAGAGCCGGTCGTTGAAAAGCTGCACCTTGTTGACGATGACGATGATCGCCGCGGTGATCGCCAGCTTGACGAGATCGGCGGGCGTGAAAGCGAGGATTTTCTGCCAGGGGACTTGGGACATGGTCGGAGGAATCTTGAAGCACGCTTGCGGATGCCGCCACGCTAAAGTTAGCTTCCGGCCATGCAAAGTGGTTATCTCATGACTTTGGCGGTTCTTCTCCTCACTTCCAGCGCACCCGCTGCGTCGTCCGGCCAGATCGGCGCGGCGCAGAAGGCCGCGATCGGCCGGAAGATCTGGCAGAACGAGTGCGCGGGCAGCGTCTCCGGACTCACCACATGGAACGCCGGCGAGGAGTTCCCTTCACTGGGAATCGGCCACTTCATCTGGTATCCGGCGGGTTTCAAGGGCCGCTTCGAAGAGAGTTGGCCACAGTTCGCCGCCTTCGCCAAGGAGCGCGGGGCGACTCTGCCGGGCATCGCATTGGAAAAACACAGCCCGTGGAATTCCAAGGCCGAGTTTCAAAAGGATTTCAACGGCCCTCGCCTGAGCGCGCTGCGCAAATGGCTCTCTGAAAACGTGGGTTTGCAGACAGACTTCATCATCGCCCGGTCACGCGCCGCGCTGCCGAAAATCCTGGCCGCCGCGCCTGCCAGCGAGAGGGCGAGGATCGAGGCAAACTACCACAAGGTCGCCACCACGCCGCAAGGGATCTACGCGCTCATCGACTACGTGAATTTCAAAGGAGACGGCACGCTTGCCACCGAAAAATATCAAGGCCAGGGCTGGGGCCTGATGCAGGTGCTCGGCGGCATGAAGAACGTGCCGGAAGGTGCCACTGCTGCCGCTGAATTCTCAGCTTCCGCCAAACGCATCCTCTCACGCCGGATCGCGAATTCCCCACCGGAACGCGGGGAAAAACGCTGGGAACAAGGCTGGCACAACCGTTGTGCCACCTATGCCAAGCCGTTCTGATCGGCGGCCTCCACTGCTCCCGGAGCAAGATCTAAATCGGCCCGTTTCAATGGAAAGGCGCGGATCCGTTGCCAGATCCGCGCCTTACATATATCCCCCCCTCGTTGACGGAGCAGACGTTGTGGGCGGCACGGTTTCCCCCCGGAACCCTTGCCACCCCGAACGCTCACGCGAGGTTGGCTGAAGACTGAAGAATATCTAAGGTTTGTAAATAATAAATTTACCGGAAATTTATCTGCTTTTGAGAAAATAATGCTCCAGCGCCTCGATCACGCCTTCTCCGTGGATCGTGCTGGCGACCAAGCCTCCGTGGGACCGGACTTTGGCCTTGATTTCGTCCACAGCGTTCGCCGGACAAGCGGTCATTTGTGCGTGCAGGGGATCGAGCATTTCCACGTCGTTGTGGCTGTCACCCATGGCGAAACAACTCGCTGCGGAGAGCCCGTGCATCCGTGCGATTTCGGCAAGGCTGCTGCCCTTCTGGAAATCCCGGTGACCGAAGCGCAGGTAGATTGAATTCCGCTGCCACGCGAGATGGGGCTCGGCGTCCACCAACGGTGCGATACGCTCGACGATCCACTCCATTTCCTCCTCGGATGTGGAAATCAGCCCCGCTGGCTCGCCATCCATTTCCAGCCATCTTGCTCCGGTATGCTCCTCCACCTCGCGGCGGATGCGGGTGAGCAGCTTGCGCACGCGTTTGAAAAGGCCGTGAACTTCCTTCTCGCAGCGCTTGTTCCACACGGCGTGGGGAAGCCAGCGGCCGAAGTTGTTAGGAAAATAAATCTCGCGTTCGCGGGCAACCACCCAGTCCGGCAGGAAAGGAAACCGGCTTTCAATGAAGCCCTCCATCATCTGCGCCATCGAGCGGCCGGTATTAATGCCCCAGACCGCGTTTCTTTCCACCCGGAGATGACGGATGAGCGCGAAAAAAGCTCCCGGCACGGGTGGCTCGGACGCGGGATCATGCAGTGTGCCGTCGAAATCAAACGACAGGATCGCTCTTGGTTGAGACGGCGGGGGCAGGGTCTTCATGCGTTGCGTGGAGGCCCGGAGGAAAGCTGGTACACGAGGACGGGATCGAACCGCCGACCGACCCGGTGTAAGCGGGTTGCTCTACCGCTGAGCTACTCGTGCAGGGCAGGGCGGGAACCTGCGGGATCCCGGCACCGGGATCAAGCCCGGAGTGTTGCGGGCTTGCGGGTGGTGGCGACAGGTGGTTTGCTGCGGGCACGAATGCATTTGCGGCTGTCAGATCAGGAACTTGCCACGCTGGTGGAAATGGTGAGCCTCGCGGCGAACGTCGCCTCATGGAACCAAAAGGAATCCGCCTCGGAAAAAATCGCGGAATTCGAAGACCTCGAAAGCAAGATCCTCGAGAAAGCCGGGCACTCGGGGCTTGGCGACTGGATCGAGTTCGACGAGGAGAGCCAGCGCTTCCGGGTCAGGGCGGAGAAGGAGGAGCACCTCTTCTACCACGAGTGCTACGATGAGTTCCGCAACGAAAGTTTCTGGGACGAACTCGCCGTGCGCATGGCGGACCGGGACCTGGCCCGCGCCATCGGCATGGCGAACTGGGAGAAACTCACCGAGGAGGAGCGCCGCGCGCGCACCTCTGCGTGGGAGAAGCGCTACTGGGAGGAGTTTTCAAAACACGGCGTCGAGCGCGTCGTCGTCGTCACTCCGCCGGGCGAGGGGTGAGGCGGGGCCTGGGAACTGGCCAGAGAGGCGGGGACCGTTCTCCGCAACGGTCCGGCGGATGATGGAAGAATGAGTCGGTGTCTGAACCGTTGGAAAATCCAACCGTGGCTGGTCATTCACTTCACATTCTCAAAGACCGCCCGGAGGATCGGTCCCTGCCATCTTTCCATGCAAAGATTCAACCGTTTCCGTCCCGCAGCCACGCGTCGATGCCACCGCCGACGTTCTTCACGCCGGTGAAACCATGATCGGTTAGAAATGCCACCGCCTTCGCGGAACGGCCGCCCGACTTGCAGTGGACGTAGATTTCGCGGTCCTTCGGCAGCTCGCCAAGACGATCCGGCAGCGTGCCGAGCGGGATCAACAAAGCCCCCTTGATGCTGGCGGCGGCATGTTCCGCCGGTTCGCGGACGTCGATGAGCATTCCCTTGAAATCCCCGGCTAACAGATCGCGGAGTTCGGCGGTGGTGATGGATTCCATGGTGTTGTCAGAAGTGGCGCAGGAGGTCTGCGAACGGGTTTCGGTGTTGGAAACGGAGTGGATCAGCGGGTGGTCGCCGCAGAGGCGGCAGCGGGGATCGCGGTTCAGCCTGAGAGTGCGGAAGGAACTGTTGAGGGCATCGTAAACCGTGAGCTTGCCTAGCGGCACGGTGCCGATGCCGAGGATCAGCTTGAGGGTTTCCATCGCCTGGATCGAGCCGATGACGCCGGGCAGCACGCCGAGCACGCCGGCCTCCTGGCACGATGGAACGCTGCCGGGCGCGGGCGTTTCAGGCAGCATGCAGCGGTAGCACGGCCCGCCGAGATGCGGCGCGAACACCGCGGCCTGCCCCTCGAAGCGGTGGATCGCACCATAAACCAGCGGCTTGCGCAGGAAAAACGCGGTGTCGTTTGTTAGAAAGCGCGTCGGAAAGTTGTCCGATCCGTCCACGATCACGTCGTAGCCCGCGGCGATCTCCATCGCGTTTTCCGGCGTGAAGCGCACCGGATACGGCTCGACGGCGACGTGCGGATTCACTTCTAACAAGCGTGCGGCGGCGCTTTCGAGTTTCGGTTTTCCCACCCAGGACCCGCCGTGGAGAATCTGCCGCTGGAGGTTCGAGGCGTCCACCACGTCGTCGTCCACCAGCCCCAGCCTGCCGACACCCGCGGCGGCCAGATAGAGCGCGGCGGGCGAGCCGAGCGCGCCCGTGCCGACGAGCAGGACGGAGGCGTTTTTCAGCCGCAGTTGTCCTTCCTCGCCCACTGAGGGAATGAGGAGATGGCGCGAGTAGCGGACGAGTTCCGCAGGCGACAGGATGTCGGACATGCGCGGGAAACATGGGATGGAACCGCGCCGATGTCCAAGATCGAAAATGGTTTGCCTCACCTGAAAATGTGATAGATTGATTTCATGTCCGAAGTGTTATCCACCTTCCGTCTCCACCCGGGTGATCCGGCTCCGGGATTCTCGCTGCCGGATGCGGACGGGAAACCTGTTTCGTACAACGATGTGGCGGGCGCGAAGGGCCTGCTCGTGGTCTTTGCTTGCAACCACTGTCCCTTCGTCATCCATCTCGCCGATGTGCTGGGGGAAATGGCCCGTCAACTAGCAGGGCAGGGCATCCACACCGTGGCGATCAATCCCAACGACACCGCCAGATACCCGCAGGATGGCGCGGACCACATGAAACCTTTCGCCGCCGCGCATCGCTGGGATTTCCCTTATCTGATCGACGAGAGCCAGGAAGTCGCAAAAGCCTATGGTGCGGCCTGCACGCCGGACTTCTTCCTGTTTGATGGTGGCGGAAAACTGTTCTACGCCGGCCAGTTCGACGACTCACGTCCGCGCGGCGGCCTCGCCCCTCACGGCGGCGACCTGCGCGAGGCCGTGCGCCGCATGCTCGAAGGCGAACAACCTCT
>CANBTO010000172.1 GCA_947372405.1 Verrucomicrobiaceae bacterium | reverse complement strand
GTTCATGGTATTGATGGCTTCGAAATTCCCCGGTTCCACGCTCTGGGAAGCGAATCCTCCGCTACCACCCGCTTGGAACATGAAGTTGAAAGCGACCGGTATATTTTCGAAACTGACCTCCATTTTTTGGAAGGAGATATTGACATTATAGGGGTTGTGCAGGGTGACAACCGGCGTGAAAATGAGATTCAAATGGTAATCAAAATAATCTTTTACGGGGGGGTTGGTGTTGATCCACCAGACATCGCTTGTTGGTCTGGCCACCACGCTGAAGATGGTATCGACCTTGGCGATGACAGGGGCCGGGTTGTATGCGACAGGAACCGGAGCGTTGGAAATGGCAGCTTGGTTGACGGTGAAACTCGGGCTGGTTTCGAGGCTCGCGAGGCTCCTGAAGGAGTTATAATAACCGGCCAGCGCATTCCAATTGGGATCCGAAACACCTGTTATTCCATGCGTCGATTGATACAATTTCTTGCCGTTGAATTCGGTGGGCAGCTTGCTTCCGTCGGCGCTCATCTCGAACATGGACGACAAATCCTGCTTGAGGCCGCCGCCGCGCACGTCGGCCAACACTCCCATGGAATAGGGGGTGATGTCATTGCGGGACGGTTTGACCTTACCCTTCGCCTGGTCCAGCAGTTCGGCTTGGTTGAGATCGATGATTTTGCCTGAGCTGGCCATGGCTTTGGTAAAATCGGCGGCGGTGAGGTCGGAGGGAAGGCAGGTCAGCAGACTGCCGTCGGGACTTTTCACGACCGTAGGACTCGGGCGTTGGCCGGCAAGCAAGGCCCGCTTTTGTGCGAGGGTCGTGTTCTGGTTGGGATCGCGGTAGAGATTGACGCGGGCTTTCACCGATTCATCGGCAACATGCCACCCATAGGAACCTTGGACAGTGCCGTTATTTGAAATCGGCACCAAACCGGCGGTCACTTTACCGGTAGAGGTGGCGGCGGCACCTAGTGTGCCGTTGCCAACAAGTTCGATTGTCCGGCCAGTCCAAGGGTTTTTGGCAAAGACCAGGGACTGGGTAGCCGTCACATCGACACTTGAAACCAGCCAGCGTCGGAAACGGCTGGTTTTCGAGGTTTTGTAATCTGGAAGCGGATTGCTACTCGGATTGAAATCAAACCAAGACTCCCAGACCCCAATGGTGTTGGGTTTGGCAACCGGAGCGGACGATGTGGCAAGAATCTCTGATGTAGCCGTGATCGCCCGGTCCGGGCCGAGTTGTTTTTGCAAATCGCCGATCGCCAACATCAGCGCCAAGCGGGCGTTTGCCCGCGCCACCGACTGCGCAGCACCCTGCGCTCCACTGCGCAGAGCGATGCTGGAAAGTCCAAGCAAGCCCACCGCGACGATGGTAAGCAGCACCATCAGTGAAAGCGTGACGACCAATGCGAAACCCCGCTGAGCCCGGGGCACCATCAGCTTGGAGCGAGACTCTTGAATTTTCATGGCTTGGATTGCTTGAAGCTCTGATTTCGGCTGGTTTGGATCATTTCTCAAGGACCAAAGATGAGACTAGCGCTTGAATGCATATTGTAAATACCCAAATAGCTCATGACTGCATTTTTTCCGGTCATCCGATGCTGGCGGATCATCGAATCCACCATGGGCAGGCGACGATAAACCCATCCATCTTGCAAATGATGGCTGACGACAGCGTGCAGTTCATCGTTTCGTCGGTTCCAGGTGTTTGAGGTCCTTCATGGTTTCTGCAAATCCCATGCCGACTCCGCCGAGGATTTTCGCCGAGCCTAGATAGTGGAATTCGAAATTTGAGATGCCCTTCTCCAGCACCGTGCGCTCGCGTTCGGTGAGTCCATCGGCACGCAGCTTTTTGAGAAGCTCCGCTTCCTCGGCTGGCTTCATTTTCCCTTCCATCGCAAGCTTCTTCGCGCGCTGTTGGATTTCACTTTCCTTGGCCCGCGCCGCCTTCAGCTCGCGGTCCCAATACTTTTCAGCGAGCATCACAGCGACGTTGCCCTGAAACTCCGGCAGTTTCGCGGGGGCCGCCATCGCATCCCGGAAATACTGGTGCACCGCCTTGTAGCGCTGTTCAGCAGGACCATACTCGGCCGTCGGTCCGCCCACGCCGAGCACTCCGATCACAAATGGAAGTTTCGGCGCGTTGAGATCCTTGCGCACGTCGCGGATGAAATGCGCCAGCACCTGGCTGTAGGCATCATAGCCGCCAGGTTGATAGCGGTTCGGATAGGTGTCGCCATCGACGCTGTCGTTCCAGCCCTGAAACCAAGCGAACCCCGCAAGTTCGTATCCCTGCGCAGGATCATAGTCCGGCACCACGCGTTTGATGTCACCAAGCACCTGTTTCACATGCTCCACCATCAGGCGGTAATAGATGCCCGTCGCCTTTTCCTTCTCCGTCTTCTTCACGGCGAGGTCCTTGCCCTGCTTCTGAAAGTTTGCAATCTGAGCCTCATTGAACACATAGGGACCCGCACTCGGCGGACGAAAATCCGTGTTGAGGCTCTTGCCGCCCCAGGAGGTCTTGATGAGCAGAATCGGCGCGTCCGTGAACTTCCGCATGTAGAGGCCGAAGGTGAATTCCGGCCCGATTTCATCCTGCGTGGCACCAAAGCCGGCCGTGAGTTTGCCTGTCTGTTCTGTCGTGTCATCATTCGCGCAGCCGATGGACGAAATCCACACCCGCTCGCAGACCTTCGGTTTCCCATCGGTGCCAATCATCTCCGCGAGCATCGGCCGGGTGAGCGGTTCCATGCCAATGTGCTCGAACGTGCGGATCTTGGCGTGGCCCTGCATGTTTGACTGCCCGGCAAGAATATAGATCTGCAGCGGCTGCTTTGCCGCCGCGATGGAATAGCCGCAAACGATGACTGAGATCGTGAGGAGCGCGGTTATGAAATTCATGTGGATGCGCTGGAGGTGAGGATAATTTGAAATGACGTGGATATTGCGGCTTATCGGCCGGATGTGGAGCGCGATGCCTGGCGCTGAAAGCAAAGAAGGAAAACGCCACTTGCTTGGTTCATTTGGTAGGGAAGGTCTCTAAAATGACGGAGTAGCCGCCGGATGCTGCGGATGGAAATTCCACATCACCGAACATAGTGGATATTCAACGCTCCTGTCAATCAAGCATCCGCCAAAAGGAATCAACTATCACATCATCCGCAAACACCAGAACGATCACTGCTGTAAAACCGCAAGCCAACCAAGCGACTCATTCGAGACTCTTCAGCTCAACGGTTCCCGTCGCGTTCTCGATCTTCCTGATGAGGGCGGTGACCGAGGCAACCTGGTCCTGCATGCCCTGGCCTGGCATGTCCTTTTCAAGTTGGTGCAGGCGCGGCAGCATGGGCTTTGCTGCGGCACCGTACATTTCCAGCGCTTTCAAGCAGCGCGGGACACGGTTACCCTTGCCCCATTTGTCGATTTCCATGACGGCGAAACACAGTTCGATGCCTTCCTTGATGTGGAACTTCGCGAGGATATCGAGGCCGTCAACTCGGATGCCGGCTGCAAACATCTCTCCACTCGGCGCGGGAACGGCGATCGCCTCGCGGATGGCCGGAAGCAGCGGCCTGATCTGATCGTAATTCAATTTCTGATAGATGCCACCGATCGAGCCACGGGCGCGGCCATCCTGGTTTTGCAGTCCGGCAACCATGGCTCTGCGGAGCAGGACCTGGTCCACACCACCGAGCGAGTTTTTCAGCATCTTTCCAAAGACATTGAAGCATAGATAGCGCTGCTCCATGCCGCGCGGATCCTCGGCTGAGGGTTTCCGGGCGAGTCGTTCCAGCAGGATCGGCACAGTGGTCATCGCGGGGGCCCCGATACCCGACAAGGTCTCTGCGGCTTTGACGCGCATCCAAAGGTCTTCGTGCTGCAGTAGCTTTGTCAATTCAGGCACTGCGGGGGCGGCTGCCTCTTTCAACGAGGCGAGCGCGTCGCAAGCCCCATAGCGGGTTTCGAGACGCGGGGCGGATAGCATTTTGACAAGGGCGGCGACAGGTTGCTCTCCCTTGCGGCGACCCAGTGCCATTGCTGCGCGGTCGCGCACGATCGGCGACCAACTACCGAGGCACTCCAACAGCACTTCAACGCCGAGTTTGTCGTAGGCGCTGTTGCGATCCTTGTTGCTCCAGCCACGGCCGTCGAGAATCAGGGCTTTGGCCGCGGCGGCATCGAGCTGCGGTGCCAGGCTGGGTTTTTTACCGGTGATCAGCAGTTTCTTGAGCGGCATGGCGTAGGCTAACAGATAGCTGCCGGTGGCATCCCATCCCGCATAGGTGTCATTGGCCATTTGAGGCGGTCCCAGATGAACGAAATTTCCCTGCGGACCACGTGCCAGATCGTAATACCAGGATCCGAACTCGTACATCCATGCGCCCGTGGCCTCAGGTCCCGAAAGCGCGACTCCCGGCATCGACCAGAGGATGTTGAAAAAATTACCCGTATGGCCGCAATCGCGCTCGGGGCCATGAGAGGCAACGCACATGCGCGAAAAAAAATCCGCTCCTTTGGCCTCGCCCAGCACGGTGAACATGAAAGCCACCATTCCGCATTTGCCGTTATCCTCGTGGGTCTGCATCCACGGCGTGTGATCGCCATAGGGGATACAACCCTTGCCGATATAAAACCGCAACAGTTTCGCGCTGCGTTCGATCGCCTGATCCAGATCCGGGTCCTTCACGCCGGCCATGCGAGCCATCGCCATCGATGCTGTTAGAGGCACACCCGGAGAGTTCATCATCCCGTAGCCGAAAAGCCGTCCGTCGGGCTGGGCGAACTTGTGGCCCCACGAGCCCACCGCGCTCTGGCCATGGGCGGCTTCGAGCGCCAGCCGCTTCAAGCCCGGCATGACCGACTCATCGCCCGTTGCGAGTTTGTATTCGGAGAGGAAGATCATGACGTAGCCGTAATACCAGGTCGCCATGGATTCGGCGCTGAAGTCCATGGCCCACTCGGCTTCCTTCCTTACCAGCGGCAGGTAGCTTGAATCACCGCTGGCTAACAGAGCGAGGGCGTTGAGGGACCGTGTGATAGGGTTGATTCGCTTGGCATACGAGGGGTCCGCCATGCGCCGGGCGAGATCCTTGCATCCTTGTTCGAGGATGCGTTTGGACTTCGGGCAGTTGTACGGAGCGGTCGCGCTGTATGTGCCAAGCACCGGGATTTTCACAACGACGTCCGACGACGCGCCTGCGCGCCAGCGCGTCAGGGTGAGGTTGCCCTTGCCGGCCTCCGATTCAGCGAGGGTCAAGGCCTTACCCATTTCGGTGCGTGGATCGTAGGAAAACGGCTTGCCGCCGACACCGAGGATCACGTCACCGACTGCGAGAACACCGTCTGCGGGAGCCCCTTTGTCCACCTTGGTGATGAAGATCTGGCGCGCATCGGTGGTGACCATCTTGTCGGAATACATCCAGCCGCGCGCGCCCATGGCACCGAGATTCCAATCGTGATTCGCGCCTTCGGGGACTTTCTCACCCTTGAGGAAATCAGGGAAACCCATCACTTTTTTCTTACCCGCTCCGAAAGTCGGGATTGGTGCGATCAACAGGGCAATGACGGCGAGAACTGGGATTTTGTATATCATGGTTCGGATGAATAATGGTAATCGGATGCGCTTAAGGTGTTAGTTGATGCCGATGAGCTCAGGAGAATCGGTGGAGGCTTCGATGGAGCGGATCGTTTCGCGGACGCACTTGGCTTTCATGATCATCAAGTGCCGCGGGAAGTTCTTCTCGTCCTTTTCGAAGTAGTCGGCGATCTTTGTCAGTTCGGGGATGACCGTCTTGGCATTGGCACCATAGTCCATCAGGATTTTCATCAACTCGGGTGTCCGTTCCTGGCTGTCCCACGGGTTCTGGTTGCGTGTGTAATTCACGCATGCTTCGATCCCTTCCTTGATCCGGTGTCTGGCAAGAACCCGGAGCCCTTCAACGCGGATCGAGTCGGCGAACATCTCGCCACTCGGTGCGGGTTCGACCACCGCCTGATAGATGGCGGGCAGCAGGGGTTTGATTTCCTCCGCGGACAAGGTCCGGTAAACCGAGCCGATGGCGCCACGGGCGCGTCCGTCCTGGTTCTTGAGGCCGGCGCGCACCGCGTCATAGAGCAACTTGCGGTCCACGCCATCGAGCGAATGATAGAGCATTCCGACGCCGTGCTCGCCACCTGAATCGAACAGGGCGAAGGACAGGTAACGCTGTTGCATGCCGCGCGGATCGTTTTCCTTATCGACGTGGGCCAGCAGTTTGAGGAGTTCGGGCACGGCTTGCATGGCCGGGGAGCCGATGCTTGCCAATGCGTCCGCAGCCTTGATGCGCAGCCAGAGGTCATCCGACGAAAGACACTTGCGTAGTGGTTCTACCGCAGGCGCGGAGCGGCCTCCGAGAGCGATCAGTGCCTGGCAGGCACCGTAGCGGGATTCGATGCGAGGCGAATCGAGCATCGTCACCAAGGCTGGAACGGAAACCTCCTTGCGGCGGGCCAGGGCGTTCGACGCGCGTTCGCGGACAATCGGCGACCAACTGCCGAGGCGTTCGAGGAGTTGATCGACACCCAACTTGTCATAGGCGCTGTCACGGTCCTTGTTGTTCCATCCGCGTCCGTCGAGGATGAGGGACTGTGCCGCGGCTGGATCAAGCTGGGGAACCTTGCCGGGATGTTTTCCAGTTAGATATATTTTTTTGAGAGGCATCGCGTATGCCAGCAGGTAGCCGCCGGTGGCGTCGTAGCCATCGTAGCTGTCGTTTTCATCCTCGGGCGGGCCCTGATGGGGGAACGTGCCGTCCCAGCGCCGTGCGAGGTCGAAATACCATTCGCCGAACTCCTGCATCCATGCCCCGGTGGCGTTGGGGCCGGACTGGGCGACTCCGGGCACCGCCCAGAGGATGTTGAAGTAATTTCCGGTGTGTCCGGTGTCGCGTTCCGAACCGTGGGAGGCGACGCTCATGCGCGCGAAGAACTCCGCGCCTTTCTCCTCATCGAGCAGGTTGAACAGGACCGCCGCCATGCCGCACTTTCCGTTATCGTCGTGGTTCTGGAGCCACGGGTGATGATCGCCGTAGGGGACGGCTCCCTTGCCGATATAGAACCGCATCAAACGCGCACTCAGTTCAATCGCTCGGTCGATTTCCGGTTCTTTGATTCCAGCCTGCCGGGCCATCACCAAACCGATGGTCAGCGGAAGGCCGGGGGAGTTCATCATGCCGTAGCCTCCGAGACGACCATCCGGCAAGGCGAAGCCATGGCCCCATGAACCGACCGCGCTTTGGCCCTTGGCGGCTTCCAAGGCGAGTCGGCGCAGACCCGGCATGATGGAGTCGTCGCCGGTGGCCATCCCATACTCGGCGAGGAAAATCATGACGTAGCCGTAATACCACGTTTGCATGGAATCGCCTGAGAAGCCGGCCGCCCATTGAGCCTCTTTTTTGACCAGCGGGAGGTAGGCGGGATTGCCGCTGGCCAACAGGGCCAGGTCATTGAGGGAACGGGGAATCGGGTCCATGTTGCGGTCGGATCCGGCCATGCGCTTGGCAATCGCCTCGCATCCCAGTTCAAGAATTCGTTTCGACTTCGGGCAGTCGTAGGGTGCGGTGGCGCTGTAGGTTCCAAGGACTGGAAGCTTGATCACGACGACTTCGCTCTTGCCGCCACGCCAGCGCATCACGGAAAGCTTTCCACCCCCCGCCTCCGATTCCGCCACGGTGAGCGCTTTGCCGAACTCGACGCGCGGGTCATGGAAAAACGCCTTTCCTCCGACACCGAGAATGACATCGCCCGGGGCCAGGATTCCATCGGCGGGAGAACCTTTGTCCACTTTGGTGATCGCAATCTGTCGGGCGTCCGTCGTCACCATTTTGTCGCAATAGGTCCAGCCGCGCATGCCGGTGGCTCCGAGATTCCAGTCGTGCTTCGAATCTGCGGGAATGGTGTCGCCCTTGGTGAAGTCAGGGTTCGACAGTTTCGCGCCATGGCCTGCCATGAGGACAGCTGACGTGACGATCGAAAAAACGGCGCAGTTGAGGAAGAACTTCATGATGTGCTAGCGAAGGGTGGTAGTGGATTGCGATGGGTGTGTCGAGAACGGCCTGATTTGATACGGGAGGACCTTGTGCATGAGCTTCATTGCTTCCTCTCTAACAACTCCGGAAGACGGCGTTGGATGAAGGCTTGTTCCTCGACCGTCAGTTCGCCGATGGCGACGGGTTGGTCCTGCGGGCGGGTGCCCTTTTGGTTCAGTCGGTTCAACAGGCTCCAGTTGCGGCTGGGCTTGCCAGGTTCCGGATCGGCGGGCTCCCTGGCCGGGAGGTCGTAGCGGGTGAAGTCGATGACTTTCTCGGGCGTGCCTTCCTTCCAGTTTCGCAGTGTCGCAAGACGGAAGTTCTTGTTCATGAACCAGCGGATTTCGAGGCTCGGATCCGATCCGGCCACGCCCGAACCGCGCTGAACGAAGCGGTAGTCGATCTTGTCGTTGTCCTTGTAGTGCTCGCGCCACAACAGGCCGAACTCGCCCTGCGTGACGCACTTCGCGTCTGGCCAGCGTTTGCGGGTTTCAGTGAGCCAGATATGAAGTCCTTCCATCCCGTTGCGACCCTTGTAGCCATAAATCTTGCGCGCCTCGACGAGGCCGAGTTCCCAGATGCAGTTCACCCAGCCGAAACCGTTGCGCTGGAAACCATCGTCGAAATGCGTTGCGGTGGTGGCGAGCATCGACTGGGTTCCCAACTCGGTGCCCAAGCCGATCACGGTCTCGATCGGCCCCACTCCCTGGCGGCTGCGGTGGACGACGCCGTTGACCACCCGCCGGCCAGGGATGCGGGCGCAGATGAAATCCACCGCCCAGCCGTCGAGGTTGACGCAGTCGATGAAGTCGTCTTTGCCCTGGGCGGGTTTGCAGAAATGTTCGCGCGACGGATAGTAGGGATATGAGATCGATCCCTCGCCGTCACCGTTATCGACCGCATACTGGCTCCAGATATTTCCCTGACAGACGTGGATGCCCTCTTTCTCGGCGAGGTAGTTCATGTTTTGCGCTGCTAGAAATCCGGCGATGACACTCTTCGGCCGGTAGC
>CANBTO010000171.1 GCA_947372405.1 Verrucomicrobiaceae bacterium | reverse complement strand
AGGCATGCTTGAACGACTTGAACAAATCCGGAGTGCGGCCGCCATTCTTGGGAATTCCCACGGGATCACATGCGTCGGAATTGCAGCCGTAATGAAGAAGGCGCGGATGATTGCCACCGCATGGACCAATCGCCATCGCCGCCGCCCCCTCCGCCGGAATGAAACCCGAGGTGCCGGGCCGATAGGGATCCGACGTCAACTTGTCTGATAGAATTCCGGAGGATGCGTAGTTGTCCAGCAAGAGCGGCACCAGCGGAAGATCGACGGCCACGGCCAGCGCCCGCGGAGCCAGTCCGCAGCGCACCATCATCATGGCGATGCCGATGGCATCAAGACCCGCGGAACATCCGCTGGCCAGAACATGGTTCGGCCCGGTGATGTGAAACTCGATGCTGATGGCGGAAGCCGGCTCACTGTGGATCGTGTTGCTGGCAGCCATCAAACGGAACGGCCGCCGCCCCGGCCAGGGCCCCAGCCAACCCGCGGCATTACCACGGCTGGTGCCCACCACGAGAGCCGCATCCTGTAGATCATCCGCCGTCCAACCGGCATCCGCGATCGCCTCGCGCGCCGCATGCAGTGCGGCCATCGTTGCCGGTGACCATTTCCGGTGTGTCAGCAACGAGCGGTTTTCGATCCACGCGCCGGGCCTCATGGCGTGCGGGCTGTTGGAACCCAGAAGCTTGCCAAGACGCTGGAAAGGCACGCGGCGTTCCAGCACCGATTGATGATGCGATGAAACGTCCGTGCCAAGAGCGGACAAGGCTCCAAGGCCCTCGATGGAGAGTGGGGAATCGATGGCCACGGCGTATCAAGCGGACCGATCCGGGCAATCCCAAAGTGCGGAGATGCCAAACGGAGCGGAAATTACAGGGTGATCTGCTCACCCAGCTCCACCACCCGCCCGGGCGGCAACTGGAAATATGCGGTGGCAGGCGATGCGTTGCGGGCCATCACCGCGAAGACGGAAAGGCGAAGCCGGTCAATCCACGAGGCGTTGCCGCCGATACCATAGGTTTCCCGACCAAGGAAATAGGTCGCTCTCCCAGGCATGAAACGCACGCTGTCCGGCAGCGATGTTTTGAGCGCGGACGGCACGTCCGGAGTTTCTGCGAAACCGAATCTCAGCGTCACACGATGCAGTCCCTCGCCCATTTCCTCGTATTCGAGTATTTCCTCGGGAGCCGCCATCGGCTGGTCCAGAGTCATGACGTGAAGCAGGATCACCCGCTCGTGAAGCACCTGGTTGTGCTTGAGATTGTGTAGCAGGGCCGTGGGAATCTGGGTCCCCTTGCCGCTCATGTAGATCGCCGTGCCGGAAACCCGGTGGATGCGCCCTTTTTGCAAATCCTTGATCAGTGAATCCACCGGCAACGCTTCACTTGATATGCGCTCGTAGAGCCGCGCACGGCCCCATATCCAGATCAACATCAGTCCCATGACGGAGCCGGCGATGACCAGGGGGAACCATCCGCCCTGGACGATCTTGAGTGAGTTCGCCGCGAGGAAAGACAGGTCCAACACAAGAAACAGGCCGGTCAGACTGCCTGCCTTCAGCGTGGACCAGCCCCAAGCCGCACGGGCGGCGGTGAAGAAAAGCACCGAGGTGATCGCCATGGTCAGCGCGATCGCGATGCCATAGGCACCTGCAAGAGCTGCGGAACTTCCGAAGGCGATCACCAGCATGATGCAGGCCGCAGCGAGCATGCGGTTGACCGCCGGAACATAGACCTGACCGACGGAATGCTCCGAGGTATAACAGACGCGAACACGAGGCAGGCAGCCGAGCTGGATCGCCTGTGTCGTGAGCGAAAAGGCACCGGAAATCAGCGCCTGGCTGGCAATGATCGCCGCAGCGGTGGCCAATAGGGTGAGCGGCAGACTCAGGGACTCGGGCGCCAGCAGGAAAAACGGACTGCGAATCGCCGATGGATCCGCCGTGAGCAGCGCGGCCTGGCCAAGGTAGTTCAGAACCAGCGCGGGCAGCACCACCACGAACCACCCCAGGCGGATCGGTTTCGCGCCGAAATGCCCGAGGTCCGCGTACAGCGCCTCGCCTCCCGTCACCGCTAGAAACACCGCCGCCAGCAGTGGCAGCGCGTGCTTCCACTCGCGAAACAGAAACGACAACCCTTCATATGGCCCCATCGCCATCAGCACTTGCGGATGCGAGATCAGCGCTCTGACACCCAGAGCCGCGATCACCACAAACCACAACATCACCACCGGACCGAACATCACTCCGACTTTTCCCGTGCCGAACTGCTGGATGGCGAACAACCCCGCAAGGATGACCACCGAAGCAGGAACCGCATAACTTGCGAGCATCGGAGCGCTTACCGAAAGTCCCTCCACCGCGCTGAGCACGGAAATCGCGGGAGTCAGCATGCCGTCCGCATAGATCAAGGCCGATCCCGCGAGACCCAACAGCAGGATTCTTTTCGGATCCGCCCCGCCGATACGCTTGAGCGTGCTGCGGATCAAGGCCGACAAGGCGAGGATTCCGCCCTCGCCGCGATTGTCCAGCTTCAGGATCACGAAGAGATACTTCGCGGTGACCACCAAAAACAAGGACCACACCACCAGCGACGCGGCTCCTATCAGGTTTTGTGGATTGATGTGCGCCGCGTGTGTTTCCGCACCTGAAAAACATTCGCGAAACGCGTACAGGGGACTGGTTCCAATGTCGCCGAATACAATGCCAAGAGCCGCAAGCGTGGTTGCCGCCAGCTTCGGTTGATGGCCGCCATGGCCGGAGTGGGAGTCATTCATCGTGACGGAACGGATCGTCCGCGCGCGCTAAAAATCATTTCGCCACCCCGCTGACCAGCGAAATTTCGTCCAGGGCAGCACCAGCGGCAGGCTGGTTTCCCATCCCGATTACCGCGCGGCATTCCTCATCGCCGCAAAGAGATCATTCCTCTGCCGCATGTCAATGAGCCAGAAGTCACATCCATTCTCGACTGCGGGACGCGCCACAACCCCGCCGAATCCCACGAAGAGATCCACATCCGGTTTGGTTTCGAGATCGGAAACACCATCCCCCACCATCACAACTCGCTCCGGCCGCATCTCTTTCCTCCAGCCGCGGATGATTTCATTCTTACCGAGATTCCGGGTCGTCGGATAGTCCGCCCCATATCCCGCATACGAGCCATCCTCGTTGAAATGGATCGGCACCGCTTCGACATGCTCGACGCCCAGAACCCGCGCCAGCGGCAGGATCAGCGGAGCGAAACCACCTGATAGAATCACCGGCAGCCAGCCATCCGCTTTCGCCTCAACAATGAAATCCGTCGCTCCGGGAACGAGAGCATCGATATAGCGAGCCGCCACCTCTTCGCAGAGCCTGCGGTCCGGCCGGATCATCTCCATCCGCCTTGGAAAGACTTCGCTGATTGGAATCTCACCGTTCATCGCCGCGTTGGTGAGCGCCACCACCTGGGAAAAAATCCCATCCCCCCTCGCTCGCGCAAGCTCGTCGATCCCCTCGATGGCGGACAAGGTGGAGTCACAGTCCAGGAAAAGCAGTTTGCTGCGGGAAATCGGTGGGTTCATGCGATGGCGGAGTCAACGACACGACGCACCGCGCGTGCAAGACCAAGTGCGGGGAATTCAGCCCACCAGTCCCCCGGATCCACCTCGCGGATCCTGTCATTCTCCAAGCTCCTCATGCCGCCCCGGTGAATCGGTTTGCACCCGGGTCCGCGCCGCTTTACCTAGTGGGCCGAAAGCCATGCCAGACAAACCGTTTTTTTATCAGGATCCCTTCCCGCTCGGCCCCGACACCACGGAATACGAGTGCATCTCTACGGAGCACGTCGCCTCGGCCGAGTTCGAGGGCGAAACCATCCTCAAAATCGCACCCGACGCACTCACCCTGCTCGCCGCGGAAGCGATCAAGGCGATCAACTTCACTCTCCGCCCGGCGCACCTCGCACAGGTGGCCGCCATCCTCGATGATCCGGATGCCTCGGAAAACGACCGCATGGTCGCCCTGATGTTGCTGAAAAACGCGGAGATCGCCTCGCACGGCATCCTGCCCTTCTGCCAGGACACGGGCACCGCCACGATCATCGGCAAGAAGGGCCAGCAGGTCTGGACCGGCGGCGATGACGCGGAGTTCCTCTCGAAGGGAATCTATCAGACCTACACCAAGGAAAACCTGCGTTACTCGCAGACCGCGCCGCTCACGATGTACGAGGAGGTCAACACCAAGACCAACCTGCCCGCTCAGATCGACCTCTACGCCACCGAGGGCGACGCCTACAAGTTCCTCTTCGTCAGCAAGGGCGGCGGCTCCGCCAACAAGACCTTTCTCTATCAGGAAACCAAGGCGCTTCTCAATCCAACGCGGCTCAAGGAGTTCTGCGTCGAAAAAATGAGGTCACTCGGCACCGCGGCCTGCCCGCCCTATCACCTTGCATTTGTCATCGGCGGCACCTCCGCCGAGAACTGCCTCAAGACGGTGAAGATGGCGTCCACCAAGTATTACGACGCGCTGCCCACCGCCGGCAACGAGCATGGCCAGGCCTTCCGCGATCTGGATCTGGAAAAGGAACTGCTCGCGCTGGCCCGCGAGATCGGCATTGGCGCGCAGTTCGGCGGCAAATACTTCGCGCTCGACGTGCGCGTCATCCGCCTGCCGCGACACGGCGCATCCTGCCCGGTCGGCATCGGTGTTTCCTGCTCCGCCGACCGCCAGGCCAAGGCAAAGATCACCAAGGACGGACTCTTCATCGAAAAACTCGAAAAGAACCCCGGCCGCTTCATCCCGGAAAAATACCGCGACTGGAAATTCAAGGGCGTGCCCGTGAACCTCGACCTCGGCATGGAGGAAACCCTCAAGACCCTCGGCAAATATCCCGTCACCACCGCCGTCGCCCTAACAGGCACCATCATCGTCGCGCGCGACATCGCCCACGCCAAGCTCAAGGAAATCCTCGAAAACGACGGCGACCTACCCGATTACTTCAAGAAATACCCGGTTTATTACGCAGGCCCCGCCAAGACACCCGCAGGCCTGCCGTCCGGCTCCTTCGGCCCCACCACCGCCGGACGCATGGACAGTTATGTCGATCTCTTCCAGGCGCACGGCGGCTCGATGGTCATGCTCGCCAAGGGCAACCGCTCCAAAGCCGTGACGGACGCCTGCCACAAACACGGCGGCTTCTATCTAGGCTCCGCCGGCGGCCCCGCGGCCCTGCTCGCCCAGGACCACATCAAGTCCCAGGAAGTCGTCGCCTTCCCTGAACTCGGCATGGAAGCCGTCTGGAAGATCACCGTCGAGAATTTCCCCGCCTTCATCCTCGTGGACAACAAAGGCAACGACTTCTTCACCCAGCTCAACACCTGCCCGGTCTGCAAGTGAGGATCGTGGCTGGGACAACCTGTCCCAGCCTGCCACGCCATAGCTCGGCAAACGGATAGCCTCGGGGCCATTCGGTTTGCGCATTGCGGTATTTTCAAAGGCTGCAATGCAAGAATCTGGATTCCGCCTGTTGTGGCACATGGAATCGACAATCCACTGCGATAGCCCGGAAATTGCTCGCATTGCGTCCTCCCATCGTGCTCTTGGCATCAGTGGAAGAGTTTCTCAATGCGATGGCGGGAGTCGGCTGGGCGGTGATACCGATGTCTCTTAGTCACGAAGAAGGCCTGCATTTGAAAAGCGAATGCTCGGCGTCCTACACGGAGGGCGCGTTCCGGCGGGCGGGCGTGGGCCGCGGAGAATCGCTGCAAGTCAGGGAAGATATCCGTCGGGATGAAGTCATGTGGATCGAGCCCGGCGAGGCGACCGCCCACCAGACGCTGTATCTCGCCAGCCTGGAAACCCTGCGACTCGCCCTGAACGAAAGGTTTTTCCTCGGGTTGTTCAACTATGAGGGGCATTTCGCCATCTATCCGCCGGGCGCATTCTACAAAGCCCACCTCGACCGCCATGCCGGCACGCGCGACCGGATCGTCACCGTCATCCTCTACCTGAATGAGGGCTGGAAGACCGGCGATGGCGGCGAGTTGAAAATCTGGACCAGCGCCGAAGGGCGCGATGGCTGCCATGAACTCATCGAGCCGCGGATGGGAACGATGGTCTGCTTCATGGCGGAGGACTTCTGGCATGAAGTGCTGCCCGCCACCAAACAGCGCGCCAGCATCACCGGCTGGTTCCGCCAGCGGCCGTAGTCCGACACAAGTAGTAAAGGAAGGATCGGCTTCCGGAATCCGGAAGCCGGAAAAACAATTGCGAACAGGGCTTTCCCGCCGCCATACCACGGTGCCGATTCCCTCCAGGCCATCTCATTTTTACGTCCTCCGGTCTTTACTTGGGTTATCTCGATATCCATTTTCAGGAATCATCATCACTCCCATGAACACTCCCGAACGCGCCCTCTGCCTTTCCCTGCTTGTCTCCGCCGCAGCCCTCGTATCCGGTTGCTCCGAAGCCGACACCGATCATTTCTGGGGTCTGGATACCCAACCCGGCTACAATGGTCCGAGCGAAAATCGAACCCCGACCCAGTATCAGGCTCCCGCAGCGGACAATTTCTACCAGCAGCAGAACGCCGCGCGCGAGGCGAACATGAAGGCGGTGCGCGAACAACAATACAAGAACGAGATGCAGAACTACCAGAATGGGTATCGTAGCACTCTGCCGAACTACTGAGAAGATCCGCCCGCCTGAAGCGGGTTTGGTGATCATCGGATATTCGATCAGTCACTTCGCAGCGGAGGCGCATCCGGTCCCTATGTCCGGCGACCACCATGCGTTGGGTTGATTTCCGGCTGTCACTTGAACTTGAAAAAGAAAAACACCACCGCCGCCGATTCCGGAGGAACGTCCTTTGCATAGCCGATCGTGGCGTGAGAGGCGTTCTCCACCATGCCGTCTTTTTTGACATAGCCGATCGTGGCATGGGAGGCGTTCTCCACCATGCCATCTTTTTTGACGTAGCCCACGGTGCTGTGGTTGTTGTTCTCGATGGTGCCGTCGCTCTTGATGTAGCCGATGGTCGCGTGGGAGGCGTTTTCAATCATGCCATCCTTGCGGATATAGCCCTTGGTGGAGTGGTTGCTGTCCTCGATCGTTCCATCGGATTTCACGTAGCCGGTGGTCGCGTGGTTAACGGCCTCGATCGTCTGGGCACCGGCTCCAAGCATCGATGCGATGAAGGTGGGAAGCATAAGGGTTTTCATGACTGATGGGAGGGGAAAGGATGGTGAGGCAACGAAGGAAGGGAACACGCTTATACGCATCGCTTCTATGGCAACTCGGCTTCGGTTCCAAAGGAAAAAGACGCCATCAATAGGGTCATTACCGGCTGACAAGCATTTGATGCATTGTCGAATGCCCAGCTCAAATCCCTTGGGAACAGCGGGAGCACATGGAATGGGCCGTAACCCACGGAAGGTCGGCGGTGGGCGTTTGGGTTTTCATTTCAGTCACTTTAGGATCAAATTCGGATGCGGAGCGAGTGCACCATCAACCTGCGACCGGCGCTAATCCTTGTTGCTACTTGGGGATTACGGTGAGACGGTCCAAGTCAGTGGGGGAGTTCAGGACAAACGAAAAGACCAGGGAGCAGTTGCGCTCGCTGGCGCTGCGTCTTGGCGTGCGGCAGGAGACTATTTTGCAGCGATGGAGGGAGGCGGCGGATCGCGTGGACGAAGCAACCGTGTCCTCATCGCTGACGCGTCTCCAGTTCAACGACCATATTCCCGGTGTGCTGGATGCTTACGGCCACACGCTAGAAGCGCGTTCGCGTGCGGACAGCGCTGACGCCCGTCAGGAGGAAAAAGAGCAGGTCATCGAACACGGCCTGCAACGCTGGCAACAAGGCTATCAGTTGCGCGAGCTGACCCGCGAGTGGGGGCAATTGGAAATGTGTGTGATGGAGGAACTGGAGGATTACACGCTTGAGCATCCCGGTTTGGAACCCGACGTCATGAGGATCGCGCGGTTGGAATGGTCGAAGCTCTGTTGGGACGGCATCAGCAAGAGCACCTCACAATACTGGCGCATGCATCAAACCGAAGCGGCGGGACATGTCCGCGATCTGGAGCAGGCCCTTGCCATCTTGAATGAAATCGATCAGGTCCGTGCCACCGCCTGGCGCGAGACCGCCCATGACCTGCAGGGCGGCCTGAGCCTGGTGACACTCGCCACCTCGGTGCTGAACCGCAAGGATCTGCCCGAACAGAAACGTCACGAGTTCTCGGATCTGGCGCAGCGCGGGGTTTTGTCGCTGCACGAAATGCTGGACGACTTCATGAGTCTGGCCCGTTTGGATGCCGGTCTGGAGCAAGTTCGGAATACTCCTTTTGACGCGGCATTGTTGCTCGGCGACTTCTGCAAGGCATCACAGCATCTGGCGCAGGAACGAGGTTTGTTTCTCAAGATGGAAGGCCCCGCCTCACTGCCAGTCCACGGCGATCAGGCGAAGATTCGGAGAATCCTCCAGAACCTCTTGCTCAACGCCCTCAAATACACCCAACGCGGCGGGGTGGTGGTGATCTGGAAAAATCTATCAGACGAGGGAGCGCGAAACTGGATGTTCTGCGTGCAGGACACGGGGCCAGGCCTGGATGACGGGCCGGATGCGCCGATGGCACGCCAACTCCATGAAGCGACACAAGCCTCGCACTCCGCAGAAACCTCGCACTCCGGAGATACGGAGGATGTGGGGTTAGCCAGCGCTCCGACCTTGGCAGCCCAGTCCCGGACATTGCCGACCTGCGAAATACCGGGTGAAGGCGTCGGTCTATCCATCGTGAAACGCCTTTGCGAATTGTTGGATGCCACTCTGGAACTTGAAACGAGTCCCGGCAGCGGATCTACCTTCAGGGTGGTGCTGCCGCTCCGCGATGACGAGCGAGCGGTTCGATGAGCCAGTTGGTCCTGGATCTGAGGAGCGGGCACACGGGTCTTGGTCTCATTTGATTCCGATGACCATCGAGTCCGGGCCGGTGAGGTGCTCGACGCGGCAATCGCGGAAGCCGGTACACTGCATCCAGCCGATGCAGTCCTTGCCGGTGTAGTCGAAGCCGCCGGGAGTCTCTATCAGCATGTTCAGACTCATCAGCAGACCGAAGGCGTTTTCCTTGCGCTCGTCGTCGATGATGGAGTCATAAACCACCACCGCACCGCC
>CANBTO010000170.1 GCA_947372405.1 Verrucomicrobiaceae bacterium | reverse complement strand
CGCGCCCTCGCCCTCAAACCGAAACTCATCGTTTGCGACGAACCGGTATCCGCCCTCGACGTTTCCATCCAGTCCCAGATCCTGAACCTGCTGGTCGAGTTGCAGAAGGACTTCGGTCTTTCATACCTGTTCATCGCCCACGACCTCTCCGTCGTGAAACACGTGAGCGACCGCGTGGCCGTGATGTATCTGGGAAAAATCGTCGAACTCGCCGCCGCGGAGACGATCTACCGTGATCCCCGCCACTCCTATACCAAGGCGCTTCTATCAGCCATCCCCACTCCCGATCCCCAAGCCCGCCGCGAAAAAATCCTGCTGGAGGGCGACGTCCCCTCACCCATCGATCCTCCCGCAGGCAGCGCCTTCGGCCACCGGATCGGCCACCCGCGCTATGACGAGACCATCGGCATGGATCTCGCCCTCAGGGAAATCGCCCCGCAACATTTCGTCGCCGCGGATCCCTGTTCACTGACGGAGGAGGACTGGAAGAAAATTCAGTCTGCAAACGTCAGCGCCGTTCCATCCGGATCAGACATATAACCGTCAAAACCGACTCGCCCCAACCGTCCACTCTTCCCATGCACCCGTTCCTTTCGCCTGATTTCCATGTCCGCTGGTCCACTCTCGTTCCCGATGCCGTGGAACCGGACATCCGCCACGCCCTTCAACTTTCGAAACAAGCCATCGAGGAAATCTGCACGCAGGATCCTGCCACGGCGACCTATGAGTCCACGTTTCTTGCATTGGAACAGGCGACCGAAACGCTTGGCGAGGGCTGGGGCCGCCTCCAACACCTGGATTCCGTATGCGACAACCCGGCCCAACGCGAGGCGCTCAACCGCATGCTGCCGGAGGTCACGGACTTCTATTCCTCGATCCCGCTGAACGAACGCCTGTGGTCCGTGCTCAAGTCGTTCGGCGAAGGCCAGGGAACCACGATGCTGGATCCTGTCCGGAAGCGCTTCGTCGAGGAGACGCTGGCGGACTTCCGCCAGTCCGGCGCGGATCTGCCGCCGGGTCAGAAGCAACGTGTCGCGGTGATCGAGGCGGATCTGTCCAAGCTCACCAAGCAATATGCGGAGCACGTGCTCGACTCGACGAACGCATGGGAACTGGTGATCACCGATGAATCGAAACTCGCGGGCCTGCCCGAGTCCGCCAGGGCGTCCGCCGCCGCCAATGCGCGTGCGAAGGGCGTGTCCACCGGGGACAAGCCGGCATGGCGTTTCACGCTGCAGTTCCCTTCCATGTATCCGGTGATGCAGCACCTGCATGATGATGGAATCCGCAGGCAGGTGTGGGAGGCCTCGTGCGACGTCGGCAGACACGGCGACCATGACAACACCGCGCTGGTCTGGCGGATTCTCGAACTCCGCCACGAGAAGGCATCCATCCTCGGCCACAGTCACTTCGCGGACCTGACGCTGCTGCGGCGCATGGCGCGCAGCGGGACTGGGGCGCTTGAGTTCATCGAAAACCTGCACCAGCGCATCCTGCCCGCGTTCCAGGCGGAATACCGCCAACTCGCGCAATACAAGGCAGCGAAATCCGGCGCCTCCGTAGGTTTGTTAGAACCATGGGAGGTCGCTTACTGGGCCGAGCGCCAGCGCCGGGAAAACTATGATCTCGATGACGAGGCGCTGCGACCGTACTTCCCGGTGGATGGCGTGATGTCCGGCATGTTCGAGATCGCCTCGCGTCTTTTCGGCATCTCCATCCGGCAGTTGGAGACGGTTTTCATCGAGCCCAGCTCCCAATCCTCAACTCAGAACCCTCAGCTTCCCGTCGAGGTCTGGCATCCGGAGGTTTGCTTTTATGAAATCCATGATTCGAAAACGAA
The DNA here is from genome assembly GCA_947372405.1 of Verrucomicrobiaceae bacterium. Next base: position 7,323 of record CANBTO010000170.1, on the reverse strand, counting down.
CCGCCATCTTGGGTCGTTCTATGCGGACTGGCACCCGCGAGAATCGAAGCGCGGCGGGGCGTGGATGAACTCACTCCACACCGGCGGCCCCGGTGAGCCCCACCTGGGCCTCATCATCGGCAACATGAGCCCGCCCGTGGACGGCCGGTCCGCGCTGCTGACCCACAGCGAGGTGGAAACCATCTTTCACGAGTTCGGCCACCTTCTCCATGGCATGCTCAGCGATGTGCCGGTGAAGTCTCTATCAGGAACCAACGTGCCTTGGGATTTCGTCGAGCTCCCGTCGCAGATCATGGAAAACTACTGCTGGGACCGCCAGTCGCTCGATCTCTTCGCCCGCCACCATGAAACCGGCGGACCGATCCCCGGGGACCTCTATGCGAAGATGATCGCTGCTAGAAATTATCTCGGCGCCTCCGCGTTCATGCGCCAGCTTTCCCTGGCCAGGATCGATCTGGAAATGCACATCCGTCTCAATGCGTGGCTCGGCCGGGATCTCGATGAAGTGGACCGCTCGATCCTCGTCAACTACCGGGCGCAGCTGGCAACGGAAACGCCCTCCATGTTGCGCCGCTTCAACCACCTGTTCTCCAGCCCCACCGGTTATGCGGCCGGATATTACTCCTACAAATGGTCCGAAGTGCTCGATGCCGATGCTTTCAGCCGATTCCAGACCGAGGGCATCCTCAACCCGGAGACCGGCGCGGCCTTCCGCGAGCACATCCTCAGCAAGGGGAATTCCGCTCCTGCCGACGAACTCTACCGCCGTTTCATGGGCCGCGATCCGGAACTCGAACCGCTGCTGGTCCGCGCGGGGCTCGCCGGGCCGGTGCCGGCCTGAAAAAGGGCCACTCCCGTGATTCCCGGGTTTCGCCTTGCAGAGGTTCTGGAAGATGAGGGATGATCACGCGTATTCACAGTCATGGGATCACCTCCATCAGTCAACGTCGCGCGTCTCACCTATCTGTTGGTTTGTGAGGCTGCGGGAGTGGCCATCGCCTTGAGCACCAAGGGAACCATGCTGGAAGTGCCGATGTCCACCGGCATTCTAGGCGGCCTCGGAGTAGCCAGCCTGTTCATCTGGATTGAAAGCCTGATGAAGGGCTTCACGTTGCGTGGCTTCTCGACGGCCACATTCGGACTGGCGGTCGGCTTGCTGTGCGCCTGGCTGCTCACCCGCGTGCAGATTTCCAATCTGTTGGAACTGGCCTTCCGCGACCAACTCGAGTCCAAGGAAAACAGCGAGGTGGTGGTCAACGCACTGCGTCTGGCTCTCGATGTCACCTTGTTCGCGAGCCTCGGGTTTCTCGGCGCCGTGCTTTCGCTGCGCGGAAACCGCGACGATTTCGCCTTCATCATTCCTTATGTTAGATTCCGTCAGGACGCTTCGACGGGCCAGCCGGTGGTGCTGGATCCGGACGCGGTGATCGACGGGCGGGTGATGGAAATCCTCCGCTCGGGATTCCTTCACGGCCGGCTTGTAGTCCCGCGCTTCGTGCTGGACGAACTCCAGGCCATGGCGGACTCGGGATCCAACGGCAGCCGCCATCGCGGGCAGCGCGGCCTGGATTGCCTCGAACGCATGCAGAAGGCGGCGGACATCCAGATTTCCGTTCATGACACGCGGGCTCCCCTTGAATCTGAAACACTGAATTCGCGACTCATCGAAACCACCCGTCTGTTAGGCGCGCGACTGATGACCGTGGACGACAATCTAACCAAAGTGGCCAAGCTTCAGGGCGTGGACGTGCTCAACATCCACGAACTCGACGAAGCTCTGAAACCTACGGTGGCCGTCGGACAGAGGCTGCGCATCGCCTTGGTGCGCAGCGGGAAGGAAGATCACCAGGCTGTCGGCTACCTGCCGGACGGCACGATGATCGTGGTGAACCATGCCGCTTCCAAAATCGGCATGACTTCCGAGGTGATCGTGGTCAGCACGCTGCAAACCGCCAGCGGCATGATGGTCTTCGCGGAGATCTACGCCGCGGGTTGAAGGTTTTGGAACAGGAAAACCTCCGTCCCCGGATCACTCGGGAAATTCAAGCCACGCACCGCACTCCTCCGCGCATGGAGGAACGGAAGTCCATCAGTTCAATCTTTGCGGACGTGGCATCCCAAATGATCAATCGTGCCGTCTCACGACTTGGCATTGCGCAGGCTCATGGTCGCGCGCGGACAACCGCAAACCGATTCCAGAGACGCGCCGCGCCTTGGTTGGTCGCGCTACGAACGGCTGCCCAGGACGTATTCGCACCGGCCTCGCGCTTCGCGCCGATCCGGTGATCACACAGCGCGCATAGACGTTCGCCTGTCACGGAATCAAGAATTTCCCCTTCCAAAGATACGTTGGAAACAAACATCGCCACAGTCCCGGAACCCAGATTTCCGGACAGGGCGGCCTTCGCGTCCGAATGCACGGTGGTCACGGCGCTTCCCGACCGATGATTTTCCAGCACATCCGTCAGGGCCACGCGGACCCGCAAAGTTCCGGGCCCGGAAACACTGACGATTTTCATTTTTCCGGCCAATTGGCCGCGTAACGCTTCGCTCTCATAAGCCGCGAGCTGGTCGGTCACCGCGGCGCTGACCCCGGGTGTCGCCACGATGGTGGTCACGGGGTCGATGATCACGCTGTCGTAATGTTTCAGGTCCACTCCCGGTTTGACGTAGGAGCTGACCGCGTCCGCAGTGCCGTATCCGGCATCCAGTTGTTTGAAATTACCGAGAAACCCAGATGGCGAGCGCCCTCCCGTAGAACAGGAACTGATGCTGAGGGAAGCGCCCGCGATGGCGAGCAGGCCGATGCGATGGATGGTTTTCATGGAATGCGTGTTTGGTTTGCGGGGCGCAGAAGAAATGGGTTTCTGCGCCAACCCATCTCTAATGTCAGGCTTTCTCACGCTGGTCAAGTTCCGGCACCTCGAAGGCCAGGTTCCGGCAGAGCCTTGATCGCACCCAATTACATGTCCAAGCACGCCGGCACTTCACGAGCGAGCCCCGGATCACACCTAATGAGAAGACCCATGACCCATGACCCATGACCCATGACCCATGATCCATGATCCATGACCCATGATCCATGATCCGTGATCCGTGATCCGGAAAAATCCACTTGCATTCATATTTTATATCTGAGATATTCAATCCATGCCGCTGGCGAAGCTTGAAGCGTTTGATAAAACCTCGGTGGGATTGTCCGCCTTTGCGAAGGCCCTAGCCCATCCGGCGCGGATCCGCATCCTGAGGTTTCTCGCGGGAAAGGGCGAGGTTCCGTGCATGGACATCGTCGCTGCCCTGCCGCTTTCGCAGCCTGCGTGTTCAAGACATGTGAACGAGCTCCGCAAGGCAGGTCTTTTGAAATCCCGCGTCAGTGGCAGCAACGTGCTGTTCCGCATTGATGACGCGGCATTGAAACGATTCTGCCGAACCATGAATGAGACCCTGCATCCGTCACCAGGCGGTTGAAGTCGTGAGTCGATTCCATCCCGGGTCTGCGTGCCGGGCTTTCCCACAACCAAGATTCCCATGAAAACCATCCCTGAAACCGTCATCATCGTCGGAGGAGTGGCCGGAGGAGCGTCCGCCGCCGCCCGTGCCCGCCGTCATTCGGAAACCACCCGCATCATCCTCATCGAGCGCGGGCCGGATGTGTCGTTTGCCAACTGCGGTCTTCCCTACCACATCGGTGGCGAGATCCCGGAGCGCGACGATCTCGCGGTGCAGACGCCGCAATCACTGCGCGCTCTGCTCAACCTGGACGTGCGCATCCTAACAGAAGCGGTGGCGCTGGACCGCGTCCGCAAGGAAATCCGCGTCCGCTCGCTGGCGGACGGCGGAGAATCCGCCATCGCTTATGACAAGCTCATCCTCGCACCCGGAGCCAGTCCGCTCCGCCCGCCGCTGCCCGGGATAGAAAGCCCACTCATCCAAACGCTGCGCAACCTGCAGGACATGGACCGCATCAAGGCCGCTGCCGCGCAAGTGGACCAAGTCGCCATCATCGGCGCGGGTTTCATCGGCTTGGAAATGGCGGAGCAACTTCATGCGCTGGGAAAAACCGTCAGCGTCATCGAGCTTCAGCCGCAGGTCCTGCCGCAACTCGACGCGGAAATGGTCCGCCCATTGGAAAACGCGCTGCGCGACAAAGGAGTGGAGTTGGTGTTAGGTGACGGCATCGATGGATTCGAAACCACGTCCGCCGGAATTTCCGCCAAACTCAAATCGGGCAGGACCCTGGCCGCAGGCCTTGTCATCCTATCCATTGGAGTGCGCCCTGAAAGCGGCCTGGCAAAGGACGCCGGCCTCGAACTCGGACCACGCGGCCACATCCGCGTGGACGCCCATCAACTGACCTCGGATCCTGACATCTATGCGGTCGGTGATGTTTGTGAAACGGCAGACCCCATCCTCGGCAGACGCACGGCCATCCCGCTCGGTGGCCCGGCCAACCGGCAGGGCCGCACCGCCGCGGATCATATCTTCATCGGCGCAAAGGCCCTCGCCTATCCCGGCAGTATCGGCACCGCCATTGTCCGGGTGTTCGACCATGCCGCCGGAATCACCGGCTATTCCGAGACGCGTTTGAAAATCGAAGGCGTTCCCTATCAGACTGTCACCGTCAACGGCCCGTCGCACGCGAGTTATTTCCCCGGCGCGGAAACCATCACCCTCAAGCTGCTGTGGTCACCTGATGACGGCCGGGTGTTAGGCGCGCAGGCCGTCGGCCTCGACGGCGTGGACAAGCGGCTCGACGTCATCGCCACCGCCCTGCGCGGACGCCTCACCATCGACGATCTCGCCCATCTCGAACTCGCCTATGCGCCGCCTTTCGGGAATGCCAAGGATGTCATCAACGTCGCCGGATTCGCCGCCGGCAACATCCGTGATGGCATGCTTGTGCCCGTTCCCGATCTCCAGAGCGCGGGTGCACAGATCGTGGACGTCCGCCCCCGCGAATCCTCGGAAAAACTGCCGGTTCCCGGCGCGAAAAACATCCCTCTGGCAGAACTGCGCGGGCGCATCGGAGAACTGGACAAGAGCCAGCCCGTCTTCACCATCTGCCAGATGGGCAAGACCAGCTACTTCGCCGCGCGCATCCTCGCCAACCATGGCTTCGACGCCCGCAGCATCCTCGGCGGCGCCCATCATCAGGTGAGGTGAGGAGCAAGGGATCTGCAATCGGCAGGGACCTTTTTCCGAAAGGTCCGGCGAATGGGATGCTGATCAAAAGCTCTACCGCTCACCCCATCATATCCTCATTCTCCGGACGCGTCGGAAACGTGTCCCTGCCATTTATCGGAGATTGGGCAATGATGAAAAAATCCCGTGCATCCGCGCCGGTTCAGGCGATGGTCCGGCATGCCCGTCCGCAAGCCGAACTCGGAATCCCGCCTCGCTGTTAGAGAGCCCCCCTCCGGCATCGCGGTGATGCGGCAGCGTTGGTCGGGGCTTTTGTTCCTGCACTGGCCGGTGGATGCCGCGCCGATTCAAGAACGACTTCCGCCGGGGCTTTATGTGGACACCTACGAAGACACGGCCTGGCTTGGAGTGGTTCCGTTTTTCATGGATCGCGTCCGGCCGACGGGTATGCCGCCCGTGCCTTGGTTGTCGTGGTTTCTTGAACTCAACGTCCGCACCTATGTGCATGATGCGGACGGGAATCCCGGCGTCTGGTTCTTTTCTCTGGATTGCAACCAGCCGCTGGCCGTGGAGGTCGCCCGCAACGTGTTCCACCTGCCATATGAGCACGCTGCCATGAAAGCGGAGAACAAATGCGGCCACATCCATTACCAAAGCCGCAGGAAAACCGCGGGGTCGCTCGATGCGGTTTTCGACTATCATCTCCCGGAAGTCACGCAACCCGCCGCTGAGGGTTCGTTAGAGTGGTTTCTCGTCGAGCGCTACCTGTTGTTCTCCGCAAGCCCGGACGGCAGGTTGTTTCAAGGCCGCGTGCATCACTCACCCTATCAGATCGGATCAGCGGATTGCAGCCATTGGTCCACCGAACCGATCCGCCTGAATGGTTTTCCCGAACCAGGCGGGCCGCCGCTGTCGATGCTAACCGCCAATCCGGTCGACGTGAGGATATACCCTCTCAGGGGTTGTGATGCTTGAGGACCGCGTTGAATCCCGTAAAAAAGGGATGTGAGTCACCTGCAAATCCGGAATAGTTTGCACAACCGCGGCAACCGGCAGGCCGTGCATTTATCGTGTCATCGTCCGCATGTTGTCTTAGTAAACAGCCATCCACCGCCTTCCACCGTGAAAACAATTCTCCTTGGTTTTTTGATCGCCTTGCTTTCCCCCTCCGCACGGGCCGCGGATGAGGGCGCTCGCGATCCCGATCTGCTTGGGTTTCCCGAGTGTTACTCGCCCCGGCTTAACTTGATCAAACAACGGTTGAAGCAGATCGAGGACGAATTGAAAGGCCTGCCCGCCATGCCGGACATCGACGCGCGCGGCACTCACGGGTTTCATTCGAATTTCAGTCCCGAGTCCGAGATCCACTGGCTGGATATTCGCTGGCCGTCCCCGCAAACCATCGACGGCATCGGCATGATTCCCACGAGGATCACCACGCAGAGCGGTTTGAGATCGAACTACGGGCTTCCGGCCAGCCTGCGCATTGAGGCCACCCGCGCCGGGGATTCCAAACGATTCTTACTCGCCGAGGTTGCGGACACCAAACTGGGATTGCGCCGTGGCGAGCCGATCTTTCTCGATTTGAAAGCCACGGGCATCACCTCGCTGCGTTTCATCCCCGTCAATCTCCCGACGCTTCCCGGGAAACCCGTCCGTTTCTTCTCCCTGTCCGAGGTGATGGTCTATCACGGCCAGCTCAACATCGCTCGCGACGCGGCACTGAAGGCGAACTACAGCATCGACGGCGAAGTCGGATGGAACATCCATTATCTAACGGACGAGCCGTCCCCGCTCGGTCCTCCCGAGCTGCCGGAGCCCGGCATTTCGCTCGGTTGGCACGGAGATCTCGGACGCGGTCCCGCAACGCCCACATGGGCGATCATCGATCTGGGGGAAACACGTGAGTTTGATTCCATACGTCTGGTCGCCGCCAGGGGCGACGCGCCGCTCAAGGGGCCGGGTTTCGGTTTTCCCGTCCGCTTCAGCTTTGAAACCACGGACAATCTGGCCGCAGGCTCATGGCAACCCCTTTGGTCCACGGGTGATGCGGACATGACAAATCCGGGATACAATCCCAAGACCTTTCATTTCCCCAAAGCCCGCGGCCGCTATGTCCGTGTCTCCATCGATAAACTGGACACGCCGGATGCGCTCACCATACCGCGACTTCTCCTTTCC
>CANBTO010000169.1 GCA_947372405.1 Verrucomicrobiaceae bacterium | reverse complement strand
ACCTGGGCATCCGCCCAATCGAGGATCGGATAGACCTTGAGAGTCTTCTTCTGGCGCTCGGCGAAGCCGCGGTCGGCGCGCGTCTGCGAGTGGCTGCGGCGCAGGCCGCTGAGCCAGACGTCGGCGCCCAGATCGGTGAGCGCGCGGTTCATCGGCTCGATTTTTGTCAGAAGGGCGTAGCGGTCCGCACCCTCCTTGCCGTTGTCCCACAGGTTTCCCCACAGTGCCTGCATGCGCGCGGCGGAAACCGTGGGCTGATAGACGCGCAGGTCGATGTTGAGCATGCTGATCAACTGCTCGGCATACTGATAGGTTTCCGGGAAGTGGAAACCGGTGTCGATGAAGACGACGGGCACGTCCGGCGCGTGTTCGTGGATGAGGTGCAGCATCACCGCGGCCTGCAGGCCGAAGCTCGTGCTGGCGATCAGACCGCCGCCGTAGCGCTGGTGGAGGAGGCGCAGGCGTTCTCCGGCGCGCAGCGGAGACAGATCACCGGAGAGAACCTCCGGATCGAAATCGGGCTCGGCATGGAATTTCAAGGCTCGCATATGATATAACTGGTGGAATCAGGCTTTGGCGTAAGCCTCCTGTTTGATGTTCTTGTGGAAGTCCCCGCCCTGCACGGTGGCGGCGACGTAGCCGGCGCGGATGCAGAAATCACCGAAGCGCTCTCCGTCGTTCCGTTCCTTGGCATACCGCGTGATGATCGGTGCGAGCAGCGGCTTGATGTCATCCGCCTTGACGCTTTCTCGATAGAGCTTCGACAGGCGCTGGCCTGCGAAGCCGCCGCCGAGATAGACGTTGTATTTCCCCGGCGCGCGGCCGACGAAGGCGATCTCGGAGATGAACGGCCGGGCGCAACCGTTCGGGCAGCCGGTCATGCGGATGGTGATGGCATCGTGGCGGAGGCCGTTTTCCTCGATGGATTCCTCAAGCTCGGTGAGCAGGTCCGGCAGGTAACGTTCCGCCTCGGCGAGCGAGAGCCCGCAGGTCGGCAAGGCGACGCAGGCCAGCGAGTTCAGGCGCAGCGCGCTTTTCAGGTGGCTGTTCTTGATGCCGTATTGTTCGAGCAGCGCCTCGATCTGCGGACGCTTCGCGGGCGAGACGTTGGCAATGATAAGGTTCTGGTTCGCGGTGAGGCGGAAATCGCCGTCATGGACTTTGGCGATCTCGCGCAATCCCGTTAGAAGCGGATAGGTCGGTGTGTCGAGCACGCGGCCGCCCTGGATGAAGAGCGTGAGGTGGGAGTTGCCGTTCTTGTCGTCCACCCAGCCGAAGCGGTCGCCGTTGTCTTCGAAAACGAAGGGAAGGACCGGTCCGAGTTCGTAACCGAGGTATTCGTTGATCTTGGCAAGGATCCATTCCACGCCGTGGTCGTCCACGGTGTATTTGAATCGCGAGTGCTTGCGGTCCGTGCGGTCGCCGAAGTCACGCTGCACGAGCACGACCTTTTCGGCGACGTCCACGACCTGCTCCGGCGTGCAGGAGCCGATCACGTCCGCGATGCGCGGGTAGGTGGCCTCGTTGCCGTGGGTGGAGCCCATGCCGCCGCCGACGGCGACGTTGAAACCCGCGAGTTTCCCGTCCTCGACGATGGCGATGAAGGAAAGGCAGTTTGCATAGATGTCAACATCGTTCGACGGCGGCACGGCAATGGTGATCTTGAACTTCCGGGGCAGATAGGTCTTGCCGTAGATCGGCTCCACCTCTTCCTCGCTCGATTCGACCTTCTCGCCGTCCAGCCAGATTTCATGATACGCCCGCGTCTGCGGCGTGAGGTGGTCGGAGATTCCCTGCGCCACCTTGAGCACCTCGGCATGCACTTCCGTTAGATAGGGGTTCGGATTGCACATCACGTTGCGGTTCACGTCACCGCAGGCGGCGATGGTGTCCATGGCGCACTGGTTGATCTCCTTGATGGTGCGCTTGAGGTTGCTCTTGATGATGCCGTGGAACTGGAAGGCCTGGCGTGTGGTGAGCTTGATCGTGCCGTTGGCATACTGGGTCGCGAGGCGGTCGGTTTCCAGCCACTGCGCGGGTGTGGCCACGCCGCCGGGCACGCGGATGCGGATCATGAACGAGTAGGCCTTGTCGAGCTTGTGCTTGCGGCGGTTCGCGCGCAGGTCGCGGTCATCCTGTTGGTAGGTGCCGTGGAACTTGAGCAACTGCTGGTCGTCCTCGGACATCGAGCCCGTGGACTGGTCGGCGAGTCCCTCGACGATGGTGCCACGCAGGTAGTTGCTGCGGGTCTTGATGTATTCGTTGGCGGAAAGTTTCTTTTCTTCGGACATAAGAAAGTTGATGGTTGAGAGTTGATGGTTGATAGAGAAGAACTGAAGCTTGTTCTCCTGCGTCTTGAAGTCTTGAGTCTTTTTAATAGACGTCGCGTTGGTAGCGTTTGGACTTCTTGAGGTCCTCCACATAACTTTCTGCGGCATCGTGTGAGAGCCCGCCCTGTTCGGCGACGATGGAGACTAGCGCCTCGTGGACATCCGCGGCCATCCGGGTGGCGTCACCGCAGACGTAGAAGTGCGCGCCTTCCTGCAACCAGGCATACAGGTCCTTCGCGTGTTCCTTCATGCGGTTCTGGACATACACCTTCTCAGGCTGGTCGCGCGAGAACGCGACATCCAGGCGGGTGAGCGTGCCGTTCTTGAGATGGTCCTGCCATTCAAGCTGATAGAGGAAGTCGTAGAGGTAGTGCTGGTCGCCCATGAACAACCAGCTTTTCCCGGTGCAACCGAGGGCGGCGCGGTGCTCGACGAAGGCGCGGAACGGCGCGATGCCGGTGCCGGGGCCGACCATGATGATCGGCGCCGCGCCATTTTCCGGGAGGCGGAAGTTCTTGTTAGGCTGGATGAAGAGCGACGTGATGTCGCCCGGTTTCACCAAGTCCGCGAGATAGGTCGAGCACACGCCCTTGCGGGGACGGCCATGCGTCTGGTAGCGCACGGCGGCCACTGTGAGATGCACTTCGTCCGGGTGCGTGAGCGGACTGGACGCGATCGAGTAGAGACGCGGCGGCAGCTTGCGGAAGATGCCGGCAAGGACATCCGCGGACAGCCCGGTGGGCGCGTAGTCAAGAATGGCATCGACGATTTCGCGTCCGGCCACATAGCCCTTCAAGCGCTCTTTGGCATCATCCGCGAGCAGGGCTTTCAGGGAACTGGAACCGGTGGCCTCAGCGAGTTTCGTCAGCACGTTGCGGGAGAGTCCGGTGATGTCGAAATCCTCGCGCAGCGCATCCGCCAGTCGGCGGCGGCCCGCACCCTTGACCTCGACGCCTTCATTGCCCGTCAGCTTTGCTGCATCAAGCAACGATTGCACCACATCGGGAGCGTTGACTGGCACCACGGCGACGGCATCGCCCGGTTCATAGCTCAGGCCGGAACCTTCGAGCGACAACTCAAGATGCAAGGTTTCCTTCAATGAGCCTTCGCCATTAAGCATCACGACATCCAACACCTCGGCTGGGAACGGATTCCTCTTTCCGTATTCCGCAGCCGGCACGACGGCGGATGCCTCAGCCACGGCGATGACTGGCGCGGCGTTCACCGGTGCCAGAGCTGCCAGGGAACCCGCAAGCCAGGAGGAAAACGCCTCCTCGTAATCGACATCGCAGTCCTGGCGGTCCGCGACGCGTTTGGCACCGAGCGTTTCAAGCCGTGCGTCGATATCCTTGCCGGTCTGGCAGAATTTTTCGTAGGACGTGTCACCCAGCGCGCAAACAGAAAAGCGGACGCTGCCGAGCGCCACGGACGTCGCCATGAACTCCTTGTAAAACGAGACGGCCGCATCGGGTGGCTCGCCATCGCCCCAAGTCGAGACGATCACCAGCAGGTTCGTGACCTTCGCGAGATCGGCGGGAGCGAGGTCGGCCATGTTTCTCATGACGGCTTGGAAACCACGCTTCTTCGCCTCCTTCACCGCCCGATCCGCGAGGGTCTCGGAGTTTCCTGACTCGGTGCCGAAAAGCACGACCAGCTTGCCAGCTTGGGTGGCGGCGGGTACCGGAGCCGCAGCCACGGCCGATCCGGCGGACGCGAGAAAACCACTCAACCAGCCGCGCTGGAGAGGATCGAAGCCGGAAAGGAGCGAATCCAGCGCCCGGCGCTGGTCTGAATTGAATGGGGCGTGCTCGGGAAGCATAATCCTTAGTAACTTACCTTGTATTGTGAGGTTTCGGCCAAAAAGTGCATGGGAATGCCTCATATGGCAACAAATAATTTCCGGACCGGGCTGAAAAACCAGCTCGCCGGGCATGTCGATCCGCTACGATGAGGCTTTGGGTGAGTTGCGGTGGAGGATTCCGATCAAGGGCAAGCCCAGCAGCGAGGAGAGGAGGAAACCCAAGGCCGTGCCGGAAACCAAGTTCAAGGCGACGTTCGGCGAGACGGGAGCGACTCCGATCATGGGCTCTTCATGGATTTGGACGCATTCGTTGGGAACCTTGACCGACAAGGTCGCTGCGACTTGTTTCAGCTTCATCATATTTAGAAGCTCCTGCTCGGTTTCGAACCCCCTTTTGGCATCGATGTAGGCCTGTGTATCCTGACCTTTTCTGATAGAGTCCGCCCGCGATTCTTCCGCGCCCATCTCCTTGATGACAATGCCTTTCATGATGGCGTCAAGCATCTTGCGCCGTTCCTCCACTTTGTCCTCCTGAACGCGAACCGCCTTGTTCAGCTCCACCAGCATTCTTTGCGGCTCCCTGCCCTCGAGCTCGGTACGGTATTCCTTGTAAGCGCGCACGACCTCAGCCGCGATATCCCTGGCATCCACCTTGTTGGTATGGCGCACACGGATGGATATCAGGTCCGTCCCTTGGATTTTCTCCTTGGACACTACCGCCTCAAGGATTCGAAGCGCCGTCTCCTTATCCACGTTCCAGCGATTCACGAGTTCGAGATTCTCGACCACCTTCTCAAGTGAATTGCGGCTGGTGATTTTCTCAAACTCATCCGCAAGGAACTGCGGCGACATCATTCCCGCTCCGCGGAACTCCGAACCCTGCGGGCCAGCTTCCAATCGCGGCGGCATGATCTGAATCGTCGTCTTGCTTTCATACTTTTTCGGCATCACGTAGGTCACAACCGCCGCTGCCAGAAACCCAATCATCGTTCCAACCGGCAACATCACGAGAAACACCCACCAGTAACGCTTGAACATGGGTGGAGAATGAAAAGTCGCCCAACCATCACAAGCACCAATTTCCGGAGTTGATGGATATAGTGGATGAACCATTCGGGCATATGCAGGACAAAAAACCAAGGAGCGGCGGAACGTGTCCGCCGATGACCATGGAACGACGATGTGCGGCGCTTGGCTCGGTTCATCAGCCATGCATGGACATGGGCGAACACGTTTCGCCCCTCCTTGAGACCATGGCGGGCGCGGCTACCGAGTAGAGCGAGTCGTGATGAATTTCATTACAGGCAATGAGAACAACGGAAAGAGCAGGAGGCCGAGAACCGTGCCGGACACGAGGTTGAGGGTAACGTTCGGAGAGACGGGGGAATCGGCGATGACGGGGTCTTGGTGGATTTCGACGCTGTCGGTGGGAAGTTTTTGAATAATAGTCTCGCCCTTTTGCTTGAGCTTGAGATTTTCCATCAAAGCCCAATCCTGTTCGAAATTTCTTTTTGCATCATCGTAATCTCGTTTATCCTTCGATCGTAAGATTACTTCGTAAGGAGTATCAGTAGATGCATCATGCATGTATAATTCCGGATGGGGGCCACTATTTCTAACCAATTTTGCCAGAATTTTCCTACTCTCCTCCACCTTGTCTTCCTGGTCCTTGACCGCCTTGTCCAATTGCGCGAGATCCTTAGACTTCGCCAGCTGATCCATTTCCTCCCGGTCATTCTTGTAGACCCGGACGACCTCCATCGCGATGTCACAAGCATCCACTTTGTTGGTGTGGCGCACCCGGATGGAAACCAAATCGGATCCTCGAATACTCCCGGCGACAACGTTTCCGTTCAAGACATGAAGAGCGGTTTCCTTGTCCACATGCCATCGTTTCACAAGTTCAAGTCGATCAATCACAGCAAGCAAAGTGTCTCGGCTCTTCAGTTTCGCAATTTCCCCCAAAAGCAACGGTGATACATAATCTTCCGGCGCAACACCATCAGGCCTCTTTTCCCCGGAATAGTCCTTCCATTTGTAGGTTCTCACTTCGATCACGGCCTCGCTCTCGTAAATCTTCGGCATCAGCCAAGTGATCACAACGGCAATCAACAGCCCGGCAAAGGCTCCGATCGGGATCATGGCGAAGAACACAATTCCGGAGCGCTTGGGCATGGCTGGAGAATGGGAGGTTTCCGGAACATCACAAGCCAATACTTTGTGGGACAAAGCCAATACTTGGGGAAGAAGGCGTGTGGTGCGGTCAATCATTCAAGGAGTGGCGGAGTCGTCCGCCGATGACCATGGGCGGACGATGCGTGGCGCTTGGCACGGTTCATCGGCCACGCGTGGACATGGGCGAACGCGTTTCGCCCTTCCTTGTGAATGGCGGAGTGTCCGCCCGCCTTATCGGCCCGCCTGTTTGACCCAGGAATCCTTGAGGGCGACGGTGCGGTTGAAGACGGGTTTCACGCCGGGTTGGTGGTCGATGCTATCCGAAATGAAGTAGCCGATGCGTTCGAACTGGCAGGAGTACTCGCCCGCCACACCGGCAAGCGCGGGTTCCACTTTGGCGGTAATGGTTTTGAGCGAGTCCGGGTTGAGCACGCTGGTGAAACCACCTTCCGCGCCGTCCGGGTCCTCGACGGTGAAGAGGCGGTCGTAGAGGCGCACCTCGGCATCGACGGCGGTGGCGCAATCGACCCAATGGATGGCGGCCTTGCAAACGATGCCTTCCGGCGAATCCTTGCCCACGGTGCCGGGCAGGATCTCCGCACGGATGAGGGTGACCTTGCCATCGGCGTCTTTTTCAAACGACGTGCAGCGGATGATGTGGCCGCCCTTGAGACGCACATGACGGTCCGGGCCGAGCCGATAGAACTTCTTCGGCGGGTCTTCCATGAAGTCCTCGCTCTCGATGAAGACCTCACCGCTGATAGGAACTTTGCGCTCACCCATCTCAGGGTTCTGCGGGTGATTCTGGACCTCGACGTGGTCGAGCGGATCGGCAGACCAGTTTTCGAGAACCACCCTCACAGGATCGAGCACGGCCATGCGGCGCGGGGTTTCGCGGTTGAGGTACTCGCGGACCTCGAACTCCAGCAGCGCGACATCGGTGGTGCCGTTAAACTTGGTGAGACCGATGCGTTTGCAGAAATCCCGGATGGCCGGTGCGGGATAACCGCGGCGGCGCAGGCCGGAGATGGTGGGCAGGCGCGGATCGTTCCAACCGGAAACGTGGCCTTCCTGCACGAGTTGGAGCAGCTTGCGCTTGCTCATCACGGTGTAGGTCAGGTTGAGTCGGGCGAATTCGATCTGGCGTGGCTTGCTGGGCACCGGGCAGTTCTCGATGAACCAGTCGTAAAGCGGGCGGTGGTTTTCGAACTCCAGCGTGCAGAGCGAGTGGGTGATGTGTTCGAGCGCATCCTCCAGCGGATGGGCGAAGTCATACATCGGATAGATGCACCACTCAGTGCCGGTGTTGTGGTGCTCGACGTGCATGATCCGGTAGAGCACCGGATCGCGCAGGTTCATGTTGGAGGATGTCATGTCGATGCGGGCGCGCAGCACGCATTCGCCTTCCTTGAAACCGCCGGCGCGCATCTTTTCCAACAATGCGAGGCTCTCCTCCACGGAGCGCGCCGCGTGAATTGAGCGCGCGCCGGGAGTCGTTAGATTGCCGCGTTTCGCACGCATCTCCTCGGCGCTGTCGTCATCGACGTAGGCCATGCCCTGCTTGATGAGGTGCACGGCGCAGTCGTAGAAGAACTGGAAATAATCGCTGGCGAAATAGAGGTCCTCGCCCCAGTCGAAGCCGAGCCATTTCACGTCCGCCTTGATACTCTCGACATATTCGGACTCCTCCTTCTCCGGATTCGTGTCGTCGAAACGCAAATGGCATTTCGCGCCGATGGCCGCGTTTTCCAATGCGATGCCGAAGTTCAGGCAGATCGACTTCGCATGGCCGATATGCAGGTAGCCGTTAGGCTCCGGCGGGAAGCGGGTGATGGTGGTGGAGTGCTTGCCGGAGGCAAGGTCGCCGGCGATGATCTCGCGGATGAAGTCGAGCTTGGGAGATGATTCAGACATTGGGAAATATAGATAGGTCGTATAGGTCCTATATGACCTATGGTTTAGCGTGCCAGTTCCGTTAGCAGCGCCTGGTTGAGGCGGATGCCTGCCTCGAAGTTCTCCACGGGGAAGTTTTCGTTAGGCGCGTGGATCTGTGCGTCGGAGAGGGCGAGACCTAACAGCAGGGTGTCCGCGCCGAGGATGTCGCGGAAGGTCTGGACGATGGGGATGCTGCCGCCCTCGCGGATGAGCACGGGTTCCGCATCAAAGGCGGCACGCAGCGCGGCCTGGGCAGCGAGGCCGAAGGCGGAGTTGGGATCGGTGAGGTAGGGTTTGCCGTCGTGGCCGGGGATAACCTCGATCTCCACTCCGGGTGGGCAATGCCATTCGAGGTGGTTTTTTACCTTCTCCATGATGTCCTTCGGGTTCTGGTCCGGCACAAGACGGAAGGAGAGTTTCACGAAAGCCTCGGCAGGCAGCACGGTTTTTGAACCTTCGCCCTGATAGCCGCCACCGATGCCGTTGACCTCGGCGGTCGGCCTTGAGGAAACCCGCTCAGCGGACGTGTATCCGGGCTCGCCGAAAAGGCCGGGCGATCCAGTGACACGCAGGTAGTCCGCATCACTCACGCCGGGAACGTGCGACCACATGTGGCGCTCCCAATCTTCCAGCGGGCGGACCTGGTCGTAGAAGCCATCGATGGCGACGCGGCCGTCCAGCGCGTGCAGGCTGGCGACGAGCCGGGCCATGGCGGATGCGGGATTGGCCACGGCACCACCGAAGAGACCGGAGTGGAGATCGCCTTTCGGCCCGCGCAGGATGGCCTCGCAACAGGTGATGCCGCGCAGGCCGTAGCCAAGCGTGGGCACGCCGGGAGCGACCATGCCTGTATCGGAAATGGCGATCACATCGCAGCGGAGATCATCGCAGTGATGCAGGAGAAACGAGGCGAGACTGGGGCTCCCTATTTCC
>CANBTO010000168.1 GCA_947372405.1 Verrucomicrobiaceae bacterium | reverse complement strand
GGAAAACCTCGGCATCCATCATGCCGTCGTATTCCAGACGGACGGCTCGCACCTCGCCGAACTTGAAAGGATCACGAATGGACAGCTCGCGGATGTCGTCATCGATGCCACCGGCAGCGCGAAGTCGATGTCCACTTGTTTCAACTATGCCGCGTTCACGGGGCGCGTGGTTTATGTCGGCATCACCACGTCGGACCTCACGTTTCCGCATGCCGCCGTGTTCCATCGCCGAGAAATCACGCTGCTCGCCTCACGCAACGCGATGCCCGCGGACTTTGAAAACATCATCCAGTTGATCCGTGAAGGTAAGATCCACACCGATCTCTGGATCACCCACCGCCTGCGTTTCGACGAAGTGCCTGCCGAATTTGCGAAATTCACCGATCCCGCGCTGGGCGCGATCAAGGCGATCATCGAGGTGGTGTGATGGGATTCACCGTGCAAAACAAAAAGCCTGATTCAGCCGGTGATTGGTTCTGGCTGGTTTTTTTCGTCCTGCTGATTGTTGGCAATCTTCTGATTCTCGCCATCGCGTGGCAGGACAAGAGTTATATGGCGGCTTCCATGGGTTTCATTTTTGGCCCGGTTCTGAATGCAGTTCTTCTCGTTTCCGGGCTGGTTGCGATTCCGTTTCTCAAACGCGTCGAACCAGGGTTTTCGGTGGCGGACCATCTCAAACTGATATTGGGAGGCCCGATTGCGGCCATTTTGGTGGATGTGACCGCCATTTTATTCATGGGCCTGCATGGATGTTGAGATCGATATCGTCCCTTGCGACGACGAGACCGTCTGACGGAATTCAATCCAAACGCCGAGGGTCGAATCGAATGCTTGGACCGGCTGCTTGCCTTCGCCCGCGTCATGTGCCAGCATATTTCCGCCATGGTTTCCGCAACAAACGATCTGGATCAGACCCCCGCGCCGCCCGAACTGGTGGCGAGGGCTGAGGCGCTGGTGCGCGAGTATGACGCTCAATGTTTCTGGTTCTGGCATCCGGATGCGGTGGTCAGCACCATGGAGGACATCCGGCTCGTGATCCGTGAACTCAGGCGCAACGGCAACCGGCGGGCATGGCTCGCCGCTCAGGAACTGCAACGATGCCTCTAACGGAATTCCAGCGCGAGGTGCTTGCGGTGATCGTGGGCAACCGTTCGGAACAAAGTCACTTCGCCGGAGGGCTGGTGCTCAATGCGGCTGATGGCTCGGCCCGGTATTCCAAAGACTTCGATGTGTTTCACGATGAAATCCGGGATCTCGACGTGTCCAGTCTCCGGGATGTCGGGTCGCTTGAGTCTGCCGGTTTTGAAGTCCACAAACTGAACGCCAACGGTGAATGGGACAAGCCGTCATCGTTCCGCAAGGCCATCATCCAACGCGGCGTGGAACAGCTCGCAATGGATTGGGCACATGACTCCGCCTTCAGGTTTTTTCCGATTGTCAGCGATCCGCTTCTGGGTTGGAGGCTTCATCTTTTCGATATGGCGGTGAACAAGGCCCTGGCTCTTTCAGCTCGCACGGTGACCCGAGATTATATCGACATTCTGGAACTCTCACGGATTTATCCGCTCGAAGCCATCGTATGGGCGGCCTGCGGCAAGGACGAGGGTTTTTCCCCGCTGTTCCTTCTCGCGATGATGCGGCGCTTCGCCAGGATCGAGCCCGGCACCGTGGACAAGATCAAAGCCCGCAATCTCGATCCCATCGAAATGAAAAAGGAATGGATCGCAATCTCCGACAAGGCTGAGGAGGAAATCATCCGCCTTGCGGACACCCAGCTCGACATGCCCATCGGCGTGGCCTTCGTGAATGACAAGGGAGAGCCCGGATGGATCGGCACGAACCCGGAGCTCCAAATCCACTACGGAAGCCTGCGTGGCTGCTGGCCGACCATCAGCGCGGTAGTCGAGGAATCATAGCAAGGGGTTTCAACCCGGATTCCGAAGCTGCGGGAAATTTGGCGCAGCGCTTGCAAGCCACCGCCACGTTTTGGCCACCGCTCACTTCCCTAACAAATAAGCCAGCAGGTCCTTCAGCTCATCCGCGTTCAGGCGGTTGATCAGGCCGGGCGGCATGGGCGATACGGGCGATGGTTTCTTCTCCTTGATCTCGCCGCGCTCGATTTCCACCGTGTTGCTCAGATCGAAGGCGTTGGTGGCCACGATCCAATGCTCGTCTTTCTCGCCGACGATCCTGCCGGTGATTGTGGTGCCGTCCTTGCGGGTGATGAGGTCGAAGGCGTATTGATCCGAGACCACCTTGCTGGGATCGAGGACGGCTTCGGCGATCTCGCGCACACCGAATCGCCCGGCAAGATTCGTCAGATCCGGGCCCACGGAGCCGCCGTCGTTGCCGAAGCGGTGGCAGGCGGCGCACAACGAGCCGCGGAACACATCCTTGCCGTGGTTCTTGTCGCGTCCTTCGAGACCGCTCTCGCCGAGTTTCACCACTTCGTCGATCTTCCAGTCATGGCCCGGGCCCTTGATTTGCGGCAGGTTCGCGAAGGGATTGGAAGTAGCTTCGACGCCGAAGGTTTTGACAAGTTCCTGTTCCTCCGGCGTGCAGTTGAGCAGCGTTTGATTCCTGAGGTCGGCGATGAAGCCGCCATAGCTCGCTCCGCCGCTGTTGCCGGAAAGCTTGGTGAGCCAGGTGAAGAAACGTTTCCGTTCGTCGCCATGCCACGGGCCTTTGACGACACGCAGGCAGTAGATGTAATGGATCACCTGGGCAGGCGGCAGGTTGGCGATCATGTTCTCCACCGTTTTTCCGTAATGTGAGTTGCGCTTGGCGAGTTCCAGCCAGTCCGGTGCCGGCGACGGGCCGGCGGTGTCCATGAGCGTGAGCGTGCGGGAGACAATGGCCGGAGCCTGCAGGTATGACAGCAGGCGGCAGAGTTCACGGTTCAAGATGGCGTCCGAATCCGGAAACGATGCGTCGATTTTTGCGAGCACCTTCTGGCGCGCGGCGGCGTCCGGTTCTCCATGACGGGCGAAGACCAGTCCCGTCGCACGCAGCCAGTTGAGTTTCTGCTGATGGTCGAGCTTCGACCAGTCCAGGCGGTCCAGGGCTGTTAGGATTTCCGGTGCTTCCGCTTTGGTTCCCGTTCGGGTCAGGCCGATGGCCGCGCCGATCACCTGCCATGGGTTGGAGGCGGGAGCGGTTAGAATGGCGCGCAGGCCATCAGGACCTTTGGCTTCCAGCGCGGTCCGGGCCTCGAAGCGCGCGACGCGGTCGGTGCCGCCGAGAGCGGCCGGTGCGGCTGCGGCGTCCATCAGCTTGAATTCCTTGGCCTGGTAGGGAACGGGCGCGGTGGATTCCTTGCCGGTGTAGGTCACGCGCCACATCGCGGACTCCGTCCTGCGTCCGCCTGTCAGGAAATACATCGCGCCGTCCGCTCCGATGATTGCGTCCGTCAGGGGAAGGCCTTTGCCAGCGACGAATTCCTCGCGCTCCGCCTTGTATCCCGCGCCATTCTGCGTGAGGTGGACGGCGTAGACGGTGGCGAACGTCCAATCGAGTCCGAAGATCGCCTTCTGGTATTTCGCCGGAAATTTCGCGCCTTTCCCTGAAACCAATCCGGTAGGACAACCGGGGCCGATGTCGAGAAGGGACGGCATCGCATCCTCATGGTAGTCCGGCCACACGCCCGAGCCATTGCGCCAGCCGAACTCCGATCCAGGGACAACCTGACAGAACCGTGTGGGACGGTACCAGGGCATTCCCATGTCCCATTCCATGTCCGAGTCATAGGTGACGAGGTCGCCGTTTTCATTGAACACAGCGTCGAAGGTGTTGCGGTAGCCGCTTGAGAAAAGCTGCCAGTTTTTCCCATCCAGAGTGAAGCGCGCGATCCAGCCGCCCGGAGCGAACCGGTCGATGGCGTGACCGCGCGGGTCAGGCCTGCGCGGAAGCAGTTGGTCCTCGGCCCAGTTGCGCGTCACGAGCGAACTGTCCATTTCCGCAAGGTCCGTGTGGTTTCCGGCGATCACGAAGATCGAGCGCCCGTCCGGTGCGGCGACGAGCGAATGCGGGCCGTGTTCGCCGTGTCCCTTGAAGGCCTTGACGAGTTCGGGCTTGTCCGGTTGGCCGTCGCCATTGGTGTCGGTCACACGCCAGACTCCGCTTTGTTCCGGGCCCTCGTTCACGCAGACCCACAGCACTCCCTGGTGCCAGAGGAGGCCGTGCGCGCCATGCAGCGGGATGTCCAGCGGCGTCGCGGTGACGCCCTGCGAACCTTCTTTGGAAACGACCACCAGATAGATCTTGCCATATTGGTCCGTGCAAAAGAAACGGCCCTTGTCGTCCATGGTGATGCCCACCCATGAACCCTGGCTGTTCGGGATCTGATAGATCCTCTCAAGCTTGAAGTCAGGAGCAACCTTGTAGGTGTCCGTCATGTCCTCCGGCCCGTCGGATTCCTCGGGCTCGATGGGCATGATGTCGCCCCATGGATCGTCGCCCATTTTCGCGATCACCGTCGCGTCAGACCATCCGGCGGCCTTGAAGTCGGGTGTCTGCCAGTCCGCCCCGCCCTCGCTGGAACATTTCCATGCCGCGTCGGAAGCCAGATAGATGTGCTGGCCGTTCTTGAGTGTGGCGGTGAAACGCGCGGCCAGCCCGGCTGTTCCTGCGTCGTTGACGCCTTCGATGGCGATCACATTGTGTCCGCCCGCCTTGAGATGTGACAGCACGTCATAGGTGCGGGGATGCGACCATTCCGCGCCCATGCCCACGTCGTCGCCGTTGATGAAGAGATGGTGGCGGTCATCGCAGGACACCTTGATCGATGCGGCCGTGACATCCGGAGGTAGTTGGAAATCCCGGCGGAAGAAAACCTTCGTGCTCACTCCCGATGCCGTGTTCTTCCAGATCCATGAAACCGCCC
Source organism: Verrucomicrobiaceae bacterium (assembly GCA_947372405.1). The sequence continues at coordinate 4,306 of CANBTO010000168.1, read as the reverse complement.
GACTGTCGGCAGGTCCACGTTGTCCAGCCGCGGAATGAACGACAGAGGAGAGCAGCAGGAGCGGGAAGAGCGCGCGAATCATGGGACATGCTATACGCAGCCCCTTCCGGAGACCTCGCAGGGATTGTCAAAAAAACCGGCGGGTTTTTCCTGCTTCCCGGGCCGCATTTCCCGGGAAGCGCAAGGCCGCGTGACGGCGAAACGATCACGCTTTTTTCACGTCCACCCACTGCTTGGTGCGGGCGGATTCGAGGACGGCGTCACAGACATACTGGGTGCCGAGCGCGTGACGGAAATCGGGGTAGCGTTTCTCCTTGGCCGGGCTGTCGAGGTCTTTGAAGAACTCGGCAAGCTCGTGGATGAATGAATGCTCGTAGCCGAGGCAGAGACCGGGGACCCACCAGTTTCCCGCATAGGGATGGTCGCCATCGGAGCAATGGATGCTGCTCCAGCCGCGGCGGTCACCGGGGACACCGTGATCGAAGTAAGACAGGCGGTTGAGATCGTGAAGGTCCCATGCGAGGGATTTTTTCTCGCCGTTGATCTCGAAGGTGTAGAGCGCCTTGTGGCCACGGGCGTAGCGGGTGGATTCGAAGATGGCCAGCGAGCCGTTTTCGAAACGGGCGATGAAGGCACAGGCGTCGTCGATGGTGACGGCCTGCTTCTCACCGGTGGCGGTGTGCACGCGCTCCTTGATGAAGGTCTCGGTCATCGCGCTGACGGAAACGATGTCGCCGTTGATCCAGCGGGCGGTGTCGATGCAGTGGGCTAACAGATCACCTGTGACGCCGGAGCCCGCAGCCGCGGCGTCGAGACGCCAGAGCCCGGCACCGCCTTGCGGGAGGTCTTCGGAAATCGTCCAGTCCTGGAGGAAGTTCGCGCGGTAGTGGAACACGCGGCCGAGTTCGCCGGCATCGACGATGTTTTTCGCCAGCGTGACGGCGGGGAGGAAGCGGTAGTTGTACCAGACGAGGTTGGGCAGGCCGGAGGCTTCCACTGCTTTCACCATCGCTTCACCCTGCTCACCGTTGAGGGCGAGGGGTTTTTCGCAGAGGATCATCTTGCCGTGCTTGATGCATTCGAGCGCGATCTCGGCGTGCGAGTCGTTGGGCGTGCAGATGTCGATGGCGTCGATGTCCTCGCGTTTCACCAACTCGCGCCAGTCGGTTTCGTAGGAAGCGTATCCCCACTTCTCGGCGAAGGCGGCGACCTTCTCCTTGTCGCGACCACAAACCGCCTGGCGGACCGGGACGTGGTCGGTATCGAAGAAATGGGTAAGCTGGGAGTAGGCGTTGGAGTGGGTGCGGCCCATGAAGCCGTAGCCGATGAGACCGATGCGGATTGGTTTTTTCATAGAGTGGGATAAGAGATCGTTGAAGAACGGTTCATCGTCTATCCGTCTTTCTTCTCGGAGGCAAGCGGAAGGTGGGAGGGAAAGCAGCGCAAAGGGGCGGCGTGGGGTGTGGCCACCGTCCCCGGCAACCAAGTGTATTTGAGCCCTGGCAGGGGCGCAGGGAACCCGAGGCTCCGCCCCACCCGTTCAGACGTAGGAACGATAGACCGGCTGATAGAGGCACGCTCTGATCGCGGGTTCCACCTGGTCATCCGCCGGCACGATGGCGGCGAGTCCGGTGCGGATGGCTTCCCTTGCGACGGCGGTGGCGATTTTCACGGAGACCTCACGGATGCGGGTGAGCGACGGGTAGATCCTGCCAAGCACGAGATCCTCGGCGGTCACCAGGTCCGCCAGCGTGCGTGCGGCGACCAGGAACATGCGTTCCGAGATTTCCGACGCCTCCACCACCAGCGCGCCCAACCCCACTCCCGGGAAGATATACACGTTGTTTCCCTGGCCGGGAACGAAGGTGCGACCACCGAATTCCACCGGCGCAAAGGGGCTGCCGCTGGCGAAGATCGCGCGACCGCCGGACGCCTGATAGGCGGCTTCCGCGGTGCACTCGGCCTTGGACGTCGGGTTTGATAGGGCGAAAATGACTGGCCTCTCGTTGAAGGCCGCCATCTGGGCGATGATCTCCGGTGTGAATTTTCCCGGCGTGCCGGAAACACCGATCAAGGCCGTGGGACGCAGTGTTTCGACGGCCTCCGCCAAAGTCTCCAGCGGCGGATGTTCGTGGGCATAGGGAAGTTTGTGGTGTGCCAGCGAGGCCTCGCGTTGCTTCACGACAAGCCCTTGTGAATCGACGAACCAGCAGCGTTCGCGCGCATCCTGTTCGGACAAGCCCGCGTCGATCGCCGCTGCGGTGAAGAGGTCCGCGATGCCCGTGCCCGCCTCGCCCGCACCAAGGAAAACCAGTTTCTGCCCGGCAAGCGGCAGTCCGGTTTCACGCAGCGCGGCGATCAGGCCGGCGAGAGCCACCGCGGCGGTGCCCTGGATGTCGTCGTTGAAACTGCAGATGCGTTTCTGATAGGTTTGTAAAAGGCGGAAGGCGTTGGTGTTGCCGAAGTCCTCCCATTGCAGAAGCGCTCGCGGAAACACCTTTTTCACCGCGGCGACAAACTCCCCGATGAACTCGTCATACTCCGCGCCACGCACCCTGAAACGGCTGAGTCCGAGATATGTCGGGCTGTGATGAAGGCTTTCGTTGTTGGTTCCAACGTCGATCGTGATCGGCAGGCAATATGCCGGATGAAGACCCGCGCAGGCCGTGTAGAGCGCCAGTTTCCCGACCGGAATCCCCATGCCCAGCACGCCCAGATCACCGAGCCCGAGGATCCGCTCGCCGTCCGTCACCACGATCATCCTCACGTCGCTCTGCGGCCAGTGCCGCAGCACCTCCGCGATGCGACCGCGGTCCCGGATGCTGACGAACATCCCGCGCGGGCGGCGGAAAATCACACCGTAGTCGAGACAGGCCTGCCCCACCGTGGGAGTGTAGATGATCGGGATCATCTCTTCCGGATGGGATTCCAACAGCTTGTAGAAAAGCGTCTCGTTGCGGTTCTGCAGCAGCGTCAGGAACACATACTTGTCCAACGGTTCCGGTTGGTGCTGGAAATTGGCATAAGCCCGGGCCAACTGTTCCTCCAGGGTGAACACGCGGGGCGGCAGCAATCCGCGCAGTCCCAACGCGTCGCGCTCCTCCTCGGTGAACGCGGTGCCCTTGTTCAACAACGGGTTTGCAAGCAGGGCGGAGCCACGGGGCAGCAGCGCGCCCCCCTCGGACTTCAGGCTGGGGACTTGCGATGGATGGATATTCACGCCTCAAGCTATCCCCCCATGCCACCGGCGCAACGCGTGGATTTCGATATGCCCCGCAGATCGTGCGGAAGCGGGTGTCGTACCCATCAGGAGACCGCCGGTTGTTTCCGATACAATGCTCTTTCTGCGGATCTGCCATTTCCTGGCTCCCGAATGAGGATGAACGACATTCCGTCGTCGAGCAATTCAACGGTGAGCTTCGGCTGTGCTGTCGGCAAATCAAACAACTCGACCTGTCTGCCATGAATCCGGTAGCGCCCCCGATAGGGTGGCAGGTTGTTTTCCGAGTAAAAGTCGAACTGCGCTGCGATCTTGTAGCCGAAAGTCCCATCTCCGCGGAATACAAAGACTCCGGAATCGTCCTTCGATGTGTATTTTCCCCTCAGACCAACGGAGGGTTGAATGACGCAGCCAGCCACGATCATCGTGATTCCCAGGAACAGGAATCTGCTGGCGGGGTGGGTCATGGGATGTTCTCGGTCATGATTTCACCGGTTCGGTATTCTCCTTGCGAGCCAGACGGGCGCCGATCTTCGGTGAAGCCAGGGCAAGCGCTGCGCCGATGACGCACGGAACAAGCTCCTTGCTGACGCCGTACATCGTGGTTCCATTCTTTCCATACATGAGATCTTCGCCCGCCCGGTTCATGATCAGGTAGTGAATCCAGTTCAACAGCGGTGTCAGATGGGATAAAAAGGTGGAGATGCCCATGACAAGAACACCAAGACCATAAAAGTCGCCGGCCCCGACATCGAACAATTGAAGCTCCGGATCGGACTTGGGAACGACACGCTCGGAGATCAAGGATGCGCAGAACCATGTGGCGGATGCCATAAGCATATAGCACACCGGTAGCACGAGCATCTGGAACCAATGGAACATGGGGTTGTTCGGGTCTAAGGAAACCGAAGTGCCGAGCCCCACGATGCTCAAAAGGGAGAAGACGCCTGCCGCCGCCCACTGGATTGCGAACAAGCGGAGTACAATGGTAACGATGACTGATGCTTTCACGAAAGTGTTTCCGTTCTACGTATTGAAACACGCCTGCTCTAGGTCCTAACGGCAACACCGGGTGTTTGGGAATGC
>CANBTO010000167.1 GCA_947372405.1 Verrucomicrobiaceae bacterium | reverse complement strand
TTCGGAGAATGTATCCGGGCCATTGTCAAATGTGACGGCAGTGATAGTCGCGCCGTCCTGCTTCACGAACAACCATCCGTATGATTTTGCGAATACACTGGCGATGCCCTTCGCGCTGAATGACAATTTTCTCAACGTGGCATCGCTTATGAAGATCTGGTCGCCCTGCTTGTAAGCGCACTTCCCGCGTGGTTGAAGTTGAGCGATGTTCGGATCAGCATCGTTTGTCGCATAAGAGCACTCGATTGTATTCTTGATATCCCCCAAGCCGATTACTTGCGATGACAACACGACGAACAGCGATAGCAGTAGCGTTTTCATGTGTATCAGGTGGTTTTGACGCTCGCCGTCACTTCCCGAGCACCCACGAGATGTGCGGCGTGTAGAGGTCAGGTTCCAGCAGGAACGAATCATGGCCCTTCTCCGAGTGGACGATGATGTGCATCACATCCACCTTGGCGGTTTCGAGATGCTTGACGAGTTCGGCCTGCTCTTCGGGGTAGAAGCAGAAATCCGAATCGATCGAAAACACCAGCCAGCGCTGGCCGGCGAGACGCGCGCGTTCGAAAAGATCCGCCGGGGTTTCCGCATCGCCCTCATGCGTGGCGTCGTAGCGGGACCACAGGTCGATGATGCGCAGATAGGTGTTCGCGTCGAATCGCTTCACGAACTTCTTCCCTTGGTGGAGCATGTAGCTCTGGAACTGGTCGCGCACGCGGTACCAGGCCAGGATGTCATCCGGTTGCACCACGTCCTGCCGCGCGCGGCGCTCGATGGAGTCGAGGTGGACGAAGGTCTTGTGCGAGATCATGCGGGCCAGCGCCAGACCGTAGAGCGGGGCCTCGCCGTCGTAATAATCGCCGCCGTTGAAATACGGATCGTTCTCGATGGCGAGGATCTGTTCGAAAAGGATCAGCCGGTTGAGCACGGTGGTTTTGAAACCCGAGGCGATGGCGATCACGTTGCGGACCCTGTTAGGAAAACGGGTGGCGAAAGTGAGCGCGATCAGCCCGCCAACCGACGGACCGACGACGGCGTGCAGCGCGTCGATCCCGAGGCTGTCGATCAGGCCCGTGAAAACCTCCACCTGGTCCGCGGCGGTGACTGCGGGAAACGTGGAGCCCCAGGGTATCCCGGTCTCCGGATTGATGCTCGCCGGTCCGGTGCTGCCGTAGCATCCGCCCAGATAGTTCGCGCAGATGATGAAATACTTGTTGGTGTCGAGAGCCTTGCTCGGGCCGATCATGTCCTCCCACCAACCATCGTGCATCTCCTCCTGCCAGAGAGCGCCCACGCCATCGATGGCCGGGTTGTGGCCCGCGGCATGGTGTGAGCCGGAAAGCGCGTGGAAGAGCATGATGGCGTTCGACTTGTCCGCGTTGAGGGTGCCCCAGGCTTCGTAGGCGATCCGGGCACCCGGCAGCATGCCGCCGTCGCGCAGGCGCAGGGGCTCGGCGGGGCTGCCGGTTTCAAAGAATTTCGTGCGGATCTCAGCGGGCATGGGCGGAGCCTAGTGGCCTGGCAAGCACTGCGCAAGCCGCCGATCAAACCGTGATCGCTTCAGCGGAACTGGTTCTGTTCCGACTGATAGAAATAGTCCGCGCCGGCAAGCTTGTCGAGCAGGCTGCCGGCGTCCAGGCCGTGCGTCTTCACGAGGTCGTCGAGCGAATCACAGTGGTTGCGAAGTTCGGTGTTGAGCAGGCCCACGAGCAGGTGCGGATCCATCTGGAGGCAGTTGGACAGGTCCATGCGTGGATTCTGCCGGAGCCGTGCGGCCATGACAAGCTGCGGAAGAAATCCTGAAAGACCGCGGGAACCGGAGCGGTTTTTCTTTGGAGTCCATTCTTTTCCCCAAGCTTAGCCCATGACCGCCAGTTCACTTCCCATGTCCCGCCGGCAGGTTCTCCTGGGTCTGGCCGCTGCGGCGACCCCCGCCATCATTCCATCGCGGCTGTTAGGAAAGGATGCGCCGTCGGGAAAAATCCATCTGGCCATGATTGGCACCGGGCGGCAGGCCTACAATACGAACCTACCCACACTGCTCGGCATTCCGGAAGTCCGGGTGGTGGCGGTGTGCGACGTGGACCGGCACCGGGCGCAAGCGGCCAAGGAAAAGGTGGACCAGCACTATGGAAACACGGATTGCAGGTTGTTCACGGATTTCCGCGAGGCGATTGACATGCCGGATCTCAACGCGGTGATGGTTTCCACTCCGGATCACTGGCATGCGCTTGTCTCGCTGGCGGCGATCGCCAAAGGCCTGCATGTCAGTTGTGAGAAGCCGCTCACCCGCTACGTCGCGGAGGGGCGTTTGTTGGCCGATGCGGCGCGGAAGAAGGGCGTGGTCTTCCGCACTGACACCGAATGCCGCTCCAACAGCTACATGACCCGGACCGCCGACCTCGCGATGAACGGCTATCTCGGGAAGATCACCCGCTTTGAAGTGGGGGTGCCGCGCGAGGTGGCTGGCAAGACCGGCGATCCCACGCCGATGCCCGTTCCCGCACATCTCGATTATGAAATGTGGCTGGGACCGGCACCGCAGAAGGAATACACGAGGGACCGCGTGCATCCTGATGATCTGACGGGAAGGCCGGGATGGATGAGGATTCTGGATTACTGCGAAGGAATGGTTTCCAACTGGGGCACGCATTTGATCGATGTCGCCAGCCTGATCAACGGGTCGGAACATACGGGTCCCGTTTCCGTCGAGGGCACGGGCCGCTATCCGGAACCGGGCTCCGGTTTGTGGAACACCTTGTTGGAGTTCGATCTTCACTACCGCTATGCGAACGGCGTCCGACTCGACTACAAGATGGACGTTCCCTACCTGCGAGTCGAGGGCGAGGAGGGCTGGATCCAGGCACACTGGAACAGCGCAGGCGGGTTGAAGGCCAGCGATCCCGGGATCCTGCGCACCGTGTTTAGAAAAACCGACACGCGGGTGCCGACCCGCGGCGACAAGGCGGACTTCGTTTCCGCGATCCTGAATGGAACCAAAGTCATGACGGACGCGGAGATCGGCCACCGGACCTGCAGCGTCGGGCAGATCGGGCACATTGCGATCCAGCGCGGCCACAAGCTCGAATGGAACCCGGAAACCGAGCGCTTCACCAACGACGAGGAGGCGAACAAGTTGCTCGCCGGCAGCTACCGCGCGCCCTGGAAGATCTGATGAACCGGGTATCCATGCGCACCCTCACTTCGCCGGACCTGTCCCGACGAAGCCCGCGTCGGTGTATTGTCCGCCGCTGACCTGACGGCAGTGGATCGCGACGGTTGCCCTGGAACCCGGGACAACCGCCTAGTTGACGGGTGCTGTCGGCATCGGCGCCCAACCGGCGGCCCTGGTGGTGTCCCGTGACGCGTATTTCTTCCAGACCTCTTTCTGATAGAGCATCTGCAAAAAGACCCCGCCGATGACGGGGCGGCCCGTGAATCCAACCTTGCGCGCGTCCTTGGTCTGATACCAGTCGGTTAGAGGCGAGCGGGCCGGGGTTTCCTGGATAAACCTGGCCACCGGTGCGACCAACGCGTCGAAATCCGCGCGCTTTTGGGTAAGGGTCGCGGTCCACAGCAGCCAGTCGAGCTTGGTGTAGTCCTTGCGGCTGTCGAGCGGCAGTCCGTAGGTGTTTTGAGTTTTGATGTAGAACGCCATTTCCTTTGCCAGAACATCATCGGGAAACAGGCCCAGGCCGAGGATACGGTCCCACACGAGATTGTATTTCTGACTCCATGTCCCGGGTTGGTCGAAGGCCAGGCGGGTGTGATCGCCTTCAGTGGCCTCCTTCACCCAGCGGGCGGCGAAGTCCCTGGCGAGCTTCGAGAACTCGTCGGCCTTGGCCTTGTCACCGCGCATGGTGCAGAGTTTGGCATAGGCTCCGAGCCCGCAGATCGCCTTTGCTGATAGATTGACATTGTGGGCGAGGTGACCGGCGAAGTCATCGGTGCAGAGTTGGTTTTCGGGATCGAAACCCTTTTCCTTGAGGTAGTCCGCCCACTTGGTCAGTTGCGGCCAGTAGAGTCCTGCAAAATCCGCGTTGCCTTCCATCTGGGCGACAGCCCCGAAAAGAATCAACAGGTTGCCGCTTTCCTCGACGGGCATCTGGTTCTTCTCCGTGCGTTCGCCCCCGCCGTAGTGCTGGCCGTTGGCGTGCGGATAGGTGCCGAGGTCATGCGGGGCGAAGGGGAATTTCCACCGGTCCGATGCGGCGTAGTTCATGAAGGGGACGATGAACGATTTTGCGATGGTGGGGCCGAAGAACAGGAACTGCGGCGACATCGGATAGAAAACATCGGAGGTGGAGATGCAGCCGTTGCTGTGGTTCTCCTTGCAGAACTGGAGCGGCTTGCCATTGGCGTCCGCAGTGAATTTCCCGGCCGCGAAACACTGGCGATAGGCCAGCGCGCAGATGCGGGCATAGGCATCACCGCCCGCGTTGCGGGTATCCGCCATCAGCTCCCCATCGAATTCCGCGCAACGTTTCACGAGTTTGTCATAATCCTTGGCGGAGGCGTTGAGCAGATCCGCCGCTTCCCAACCGTTGCGCCGCCAGTATGGGCGCAGGTTGGATTTCATGTATTGGATCGAATATCCGTCGTCGTAGGCGAGCATCAGCCAGCGTGAAACCGATGCGCTGCCGACGGATCCGAAATCAAGCGCGAGGCGGAGCGCGTTCGAGTCGTTGGGAAGTGTCTTGGATGCTTCAACGGCCTTGGCGCCGGGCGCGGCGAGATAAAGATGGCCCCAGTCGATGCGCAGGTCGTCGCCTGCCTTGCCGAGTACCGGCTGTTCCACCGATCCGACGCGCAGGACCACAAGACCGCCGGTGTTTCCAACGGTTTCTGATTTCGCCGCCTGATTCGGAGTGTTGAGCGCGATCTCGCTGCCGGCGGCAAATTCCACCCCGACCTTGTGGGCTTTTCCATCCGTGGAAGCCGCGTCGTAAGTGAGATAGGTCACGGGCCGTGAGAGCAGGTCCAGATCATCCGGAAGCGCCGGCGTCATGAATGTCAGGCGCAGCGAGATTCCCTCACCCCCGAAGGTGCAGATCGTGCGTGTGGGCAGAACTTCCAAACCGGTCTGGGGAAGAGGGGCAACTCCGTTGTCGGGTTTTCCGATGATCTGGAACACATTGCCATCGATGACGGCGACGCATTGGAGGCGGTGCGGTTTTCCGGTCCAATGGGTGGTGTCCCCGTCGTTGAGTTTGTCATGCGGGGACCAGATGCTGAAGTAAGGATCGCACGTCACCAGTGGCACGGACGGTGGACGCAAAGGAGAGAGGTCCTCGGCGCTGGCCGGAACCGACGGCCCGAGGAGCATGCAGGCCGCGAGGGATAGAAGCCGGGTTGGTTTTTTCATGGTGATGGATTCGATAAGTGAAGGTGAATCGGGATATACTGATGAAAAACAAAAACGCCGCCACAGCCGGATATCGGTTTGCGGCGGCGATAGGGGTGAATCTATCGATCAGGCCTTGCCGGGAACGGGCGGGACTTCCTCGGGCATCTTGACTTCGCCTTTTTCGAAATCGAGCGCCGCGGGCTTGCAGGCCAGTTGATAGAACGGCGACTTCTCGTTGCTCATGATGTCGCTCCAGCGGACCATCTCGCCCGTGTAGGCGGAGACCCGGCCCATGATCGCCACCAGCGTGACCTCGGCGATGCGTTTGGCGTCGTTGAGCGGCTTGCCGGCCATCACGCTGCGCAGCATGTCCACATGCTCCTGGACCTGGCCGTCACCTGAATCCACTTTGATTTCGGCGATCTCGATCTTCTTGCCGTTCAGCTTGCCGCCGCCATAGCAGGAGCCTTCGGTGCCGGTGAAGAGTTCGCCGACATGACCGTAGGTGCCGGTCAACTGGCGGCACTGGCTGTGGATGTGGACTTCATCTCCGAAATCAAAGTCGATGCTGAAGAAGTCGAACATGTTGCCAGTTTGACGGCGTGCACGCCCGCCGAAGCCCACTGCGGAAACCGGCAGGCGGCCGAGGAACCAGACCGCCACGTCGAGGTTGTGAACGTGCTGCTCGACGATGTGGTCGCCGGACATTTCGGTGAAGTTGAGCCAGTTGCGGGTCATATAGGACGCATCCGACTCACCTTCGTTGCGGCGCTTGATCCATGGCACGGTGCCGTTCCACTGCACCACGCCGCCCTTGATCTGGCCGATCGCACCGGCGTCGATGAGTGCCTTGTTGCGCAGGTAGTCCGCCATGTGGCGGCGCTGGGTGCCGCAGACGACGGCCAGCCCTTTCGCGGCGGCCTTCTCGCCGGTGGCGATCACCGAACGGGCTCCGGCGGGATCCACAGCCACAGGTTTCTCGATGAAACAATTTTTGCCCGCCTCGATGGCGGCGGCGAAATGCACAGGCCGGAAGGCCGGCGGCGTGGCCATCAGGACGTAGTCGCAATCCGTGGCGACAACTTTCTTGTAATTGTCATAGCCGCTGAAACACCGCTCCGCTGGCAGGTTGTGCCTCTTGCCAAGACCCTCGGCCTTGTCCTTGAACGCGTCTCCGACGGCGACCACCTCGGCCTCGATGCCGAGAATCTTGCAGGCTTCGAGGAAATTCCCCAGCGCTCCGGTGCCGCGTCCGCCGCAGCCGATGAGCGCGACCTTCACTTTCTTGGAGCCTCCGACGACGTTGGCCCCGAAGACCGAACTGGCGGCGAGGCCGGCTCCGACAAGCGTGGTGTTTCCGAGGAAATTGCGGCGATTCATGGTGGGATTCATTTCGGGATGTGGGTTGGGGATCTGATATGACGCCGGGCACAAACGCCCGGCATGCGTGCGTGGTTACGTCGGCACATGACTCAAGTTTACGGATGAATGGAGGATTTCGTCCGATCCGCGAAATTTCCCGTGGGACGCCGCGTTACAGGGAAACCATGACCACCCGCCTCATCGCCATCTTTTCCCTAGCCTGCTGCGTGCCGGTGCCTTTCGCGTCCGCGGAAACCCCGGCTCCCGCTGCCAGCTCCGCCGCCACTCCGGTCTATCAGACCATTGACGAGGCCATCGCCAAAGGCGACATCAAGGACGTCCAACTCCACCTGTCCATCGATCCGGCGAGTGCCAACAAGGGTGGCAACGCAAACTCCCGCCCTCCCCTCGAACAGGCGGTCCTGCGCAACAAGACGGACATCGCCCTGCTGCTGCTCGAAAACAAGGCCGATCCTAACAGCGTCAGCGCGTCGAAACGCACGCCGCTGCATCTCGCGGTGGACCGCAACAATCCGGCCGTGGTGACCGCCCTGCTCAAGGCCGGTGCCAAGCCCAACCAACTCGACAACGACGGCTGGACTCCCCTCCACCACGCCGCCGCCAAAAACCAGTTGGAAACCGCCAAGGCCCTGCTCGCCGGCGGCGCGGATCCGATGACTCTGAGCGAACTCGGCGGCACACCACTCCACGAAGCCGCCGCCAGCGGCGGTGCCGAAATCATCCGCCTGCTGCTCGACCACAAGGTGGATCCCAAAGTGATTTCCAAGGAAGGCGTCACCGCGCTCGACCTCGCGAAAAAATACAAGAACCAGCCTGCCATCGACGTGCTCTCGGGATTGTGAGCCTGCCGCATGTCAGATGGCAGGGACCGATCCTCCGGGCGGTCCGCGAGCATGTTAAATGAATGCATGGAGAATGGGGAGCACCGAAGATCTGACATTCACTGGAGCATTCGCACCTCATGCGCCGGACCGCCCGGAGGATCGGTCCCTGCCATTTTACACCGCCTCTCAGTGCAAGCGGTTCTCCCGCGAAACCCGACGTGCAGCGAAGAGGACCACTGCCATCAGTCCCAAGGCGGGGCACCAGAATGGCACGCTGAAAATCCAGGAACATGGCATTTGATAGAATTCATTGGAATCGGTATTTGAGGGCCATCTGAAACGTCCGATTGCCCGTGAAGTCCACCCGCCACCATCTCCAGCCAACTCCGCTTGCGAAAAACGATGGTATCCACAGTCCCAACCACCAACCATCGTATACCCACGCGTTATAGGCAGTTCAACGATGGCAAATGAACCTGACTCAGCGGCTACCATCCACATACTGGACTCAGAGCCTCCGAATGATCTGTAAGGCGAAGTCCCATAATTGATATGTCCAACTCCCAGAATGGATTGAATCCAGAATCCTGCCGTCAGGAACAGGAGTGTGGACGATGCCAAAAGCAGCATTCTCGATTTTCTCATTTGATGGGTTTGCGCTGAACTGATGGCGAATACTGCATGTGTTTCCTATGTTCCAGAGATTTGTAATCGAAATCTTGAATTGTAACAAATGACGCATCGGTGGAAGCCGTGTGGTTGAAGTGAGTCAACGGGGTGCTTGAGGAGCTTCCGTTGTCTTGCCATCCGCATGTCCGGCGTTTTCGGCTTTCGGTGGATCATCACGCTCCGGGAATAGCGGTTTGGCCACGACAGCTCGAAACGACTTCTCAAAGATCACTTTTCGATCCGAAGGAAATTTCTGATAGGAATGATCCCATACCTTGAGGTGATATTCACAATCGAGCCGCAGAAACCGGATGAAACCGGCACCACCTCTCGCGACATCAAAAGACTTCCTGCCGCCGTCGTAAACAGCTTCCAATTCGAGTAAGTTCTGGCGGTGACCTTCGAGAAATTCACTCACGTCATCGGGAAATGTAGGGCCGTCCATCATCACAGGCTCGAACAAATAAACCGTCTGCCTGTCATTCTTGTGGATGCTCACATGGGTCTCCATGAAGGTGTCGAGAAATCCAAATGGATCGCGGACGCTGACGTAACTGACCCTGTATTTCCCGGGTTTGAGATTTTTGTATTCCAGAACGGAGATCTGTTTCTCCTGTTGAATTCGTGGTTCGGGATTTTTGATGTTCTCCGATTCGGACATGCTCTCGATCACAGCGATCCCGCCAGCGCCATTGGGCGTGACCACGGACAAGTCCCCGGCGATGAGTGAAGAAGCACCAAGCAGAACGAGTGCGGGGATTTTCATTTTTGCGGAAGGTTATATGTACGCCCACCGGCGCGGTTGAAAGGATGTTGAAATGAAATTGAAAAGCTTATGGCCGGTTGGCGCGCCACGATGTGTTGAACAGAGCCGCTGCGCGGCGACTCCTTGTTTCGGCGTTGAAAGGGATGACGTGAGCGTTCATCCTGTTTACGCATATGAAAAAAAGATAACGCACTCACGTCGGCTCCT
>CANBTO010000166.1 GCA_947372405.1 Verrucomicrobiaceae bacterium | reverse complement strand
CTCGTGTGGAGCAAGCCGAGAAGTTGCTCAAGGACTCGGATTTTGACCTGAATGCTGACGAGTCGGTAATGATGAGTCGCAAGGACGCTCCATGGGCGAAAAACGAGAAGGAGGCTTCCGAATTGTGGCGCAAACAGATCAAGGAGGCTGTGCTCGCGGAGGTTCTTCGGCGGGAGATGATTTCCAAGCTCGCCAAGGATCAAGGCAAGCCCGACCCCTCCAGTGATGACCGGAGTCCCAAGGAAAAGGTGTCGCTCCGTTACAAGCGGTTTCTCAGCAGCGTCAAGGATGTGGATGAGGAGGAGATCGCGAACTATTTTCTGAGTGCCGTGGCGCGTTCATATGATCCGCACACGGATTACATGAGTTTTCGCGAAATGAACCGTTTCAAGGACGGCATGAAGAACGAATTGGTAGGTATTGGTGCGCTGCTTCAGGCAGAGGAGGACGGCGCGACAAAGATCATGGGCATCGTCATAGGGGGGCCGGCCGATCGGGATGGCGTGCTGAAGCTCAATGACCGGGTGGTCGCGGTTGATACTCTGAATACCGACAAGCCAGGGGACATGGTGGACATCATGTTCATGAAAATCGACAAGGTGGTGGATTTGATTCGTGGCAAGGAAGGCACTTCTGTTGCGCTTAAAGTGGAACCGGCAGGCGGTCCCCGCGGTGAAACCAGAACGGTGGTGATCCAGCGTGGCAAGGTGGAAATGAAGGACGAGCAGGCCAGTGGTGACGTGATCGAAATGAAAAATCCAGTTCAGGGGGGTGCCCATCGTCTGGGTGTGCTCACTTTGCCATCCTTTTATGCGGATTTCGACGAAGGTAAGATCCGCTGTTCGGTGGATGTGGAGCGGATTCTCAAACGCATGGTTGAGGAAAAAATCGACGGACTTGTGTTGGATCTGCGCAACAACGGGGGAGGCTCTCTTGAGGAGGTTCGCCGCATGACGGGTTTCTTCATCGACAAGGGTCCAGTGGTCCAGGTGAAGAACACGCTGAGCCAGGTGCAGGTCAAGGAGTCCGAAAACAACAAGCCGATCTATGGGGGTCCCATGGTCGTGCTTACCGATAAAAGCAGCGCCTCTGCCAGTGAGATCCTGGCCGGAGCACTGCAGGACTTCAATCGTGCGGTTATTGTGGGCGAATCCTCCACTTTCGGTAAAGGCACGGTGCAGCAGCCCATGGACATCGGCAGGATGCTTCCATTGTTCGCAGTCAGGAACCGCGCGGGTTTCCTCAAGGTCACGATCCAGAAATTCTACCGCCCGTCAGGTTCCTCCACTCAGATGGATGGCGTTATCTCCGACGTTGTGGTGCCCAGCATGATGGATGCTCTGGAAGTCGGTGAGGCCTATCTGGATCATCCCCTGCCTCATGACCGGATACGGAAAGCGGACGATTTCAAGCCTCTTGACCAAGAGGCCTTGTTCATACCCAAGCTGAAGGAGTTGAGCCAGGCCCGCTTGAATGCAAACAAGGATTTCGCCTATGTGATTCAGGACGTGATGAAGGCGAAGGAACGCTTCAAGAAAAACATGGTTTCCCTCAACAAGTCGAAACGGGAAAAGGAGATCGCCGAATCGGAGTCCGATCAGAAACAGCGCAACTCTGAGCGGCGCGAGCGGTTCGCCAAGACAAGCAAGGAAGACAAGGAGAACCTCAAGTTCTATAAGATCACTCTCGAAGATCTGGAGAAAGGTGCGGATTTGAAACCCTACGATCCTTCCAGCGAAAGCGGGGAATACATGCGCCGGGCCAAGGATGAAACCGCGGATCTCGATGAGACGCCGAAATGGCCTACGGGACTCGATCCCGTCAAACGCGAATCGTTGTATGTCCTGCGTGACTTGGTCAACCTCTCCGAGAAAGCCCGGGTCGCAGGTTTGTCCAAGTGAGCCTTGCTGCTGATGTCGGAAATTTCTGACAATCTGGCGGACATCAGGAATCGCATGGCAGCCGCCTGCTTGTGCGCAGGCCGTGAGCCGTCTTCCGTGGATTTGGTTGCCGTGTCCAAAACCTTTCCGGTGGATTGCGTCCGGGAGGCTTTTGAATCCGGGCAGCTTCATTTCGGCGAAAGCAGATTGCAGGAGGCTGAATCCAAGATCGACCTGTTACCCGCTTCGGCGCTCTGGCATTTCATTGGCCGGATCCAACGCAACAAGCTGCGCAGGATACTCTCCCTTTTCGAAGTGGTTCACGCGATCGACTCGCTACGACTGGCGCTTTACGCGGATGAAGTTGCAACGGACCTGGGTCTTTATCCAAAGGTTTTCCTGCAGGTGAACGTCGGTGGCGAATCGACGAAGGGTGGCTTCGAGCCGGAAGTACTTCGTGCTGAAATGGAGGGCATTTTGTCCTTGAAGAGGCTCGATGTCGTCGGGCTGATGTGCATCCCGCCAGCAGGGCCGGACGCGGAGTCATCCCGCAAGTGGTTTGCGATGTTGCGGAACCTGCGTGACAAGCTTGAACTGGCGTCCGGTGTGCGTCTCCCGTCATTGAGCATGGGGATGAGCGGAGACTTCGAGATCGCGATCGAAGAGGGTGCCACGCATGTGCGCGTGGGCTCGTCTATTTTCGGGAAACGAAGCTATCGGGTGGACGCCGAAGGGTCGTGAGGTCAGAATCCGGCATGCCACTGACTCTTGTTCATGCCACGGTCATCGGTGATGAACTCGCGCTGTCGTTTTCCAATGGTGGCGAGGTTTATATTCCGCTTCAAATGCTTCGCCGGGCTTGTCCCTGCGCGGCGTGCCAGGGTGAACCGGATGCGCTCGGGCGTGTGGTGCGTCCGAGAGTCGAGCACGGTCCACGGGCGTTCGAATTGCTGAAATTCGAGCAGGTGGGCGGCTATGCGCTTCAACCTTCCTGGGGTGACGGCCACTCATCGGGCATTTATGCCTTCGCCTATCTCCAATCGCTCGGGGACCTGACCGCGCCCTGAAATCGTGCAAGAACACACCGGAAGAGAAACGAGCCGTGTTTTCCGCTAGAGACGAATTGGCTGAATTGCCGCTGCTTTCCTCCAAGGAGATCTCCGCGTTCTCGGCTGCTGGATTGCCGACTGTGGAGAGCGTGTTGGCGCACCTTCCCAGACGATATGAGGATCGGCGCCGCTTCGATCGTTTTCCAAACCAAGCTACCTCCACCGCGGTGTGTCTTCGCGGCACCGTGGTCGATTCGTCCAGACGACGCTTCGGGCACGGGGGAGGATTTTACGAAGCTGTCGTGATGGACGGGGCCGGCGGAGTTTTCGGCTCGGGGAAAATCACCTGTCGCTGGTTCAACATGCCCTTCGTTCACAAGCTTGTAGCCACCGGTCAGGACGTGGTGGTTTATGGCAAGGTGAAGGCTGTCAACGGACGTTTGTTCGTGGATCACCCGGAGTTCGAGGTGTTGCGCGGCGACGGCGAGGAGGAAGACACGATCCACATGGGGCGGATCGTGCCTGTTTACCGGAACATCGCCGGGCTGGCCCAACGGCGTCTGCGTGAAATCATCCACATGCTTCTGATGCATGCGGATCCCGCCACCCTGCAGGGTGGCTTTGACGCGGTGAGTGGTGTGTCGCGGGCGGGATCATTTGGCGAGGTGCACTTTCCCGCATCCTTGGAACAGGCGATGGCGGCCAGGAGGGGGTTTGCGTTGGAGGAGTTTTTCGGCATCCAGTTGAACGTCGTTTGGCGGCGGGCAAGGCATCACGAGCGGACCGGCAGGATTCTTGGCAGGCGCACGGACCTGTTAGGGCGCTTTTACCACAGCCTGCCTTTCGATCTGACCGAGGCGCAGAAGCGTTCGATCCGGGAAATCATCCGGGACATGAGGGAGCCGCTGCCAATGAACCGCCTGTTGCAAGGCGATGTGGGATCCGGCAAGACGTTCGTCGCGATGGCCTCCATGTTGATGGCGGTGGATTCCGGATGCCAGGCCGCGCTGATGGCCCCCACGCAGATCCTCGCGGAGCAGCATTACCTGACGTTCCGGCGATGGTTGGATCCACTGGGTGTTAGAGTCGCCCTGCGCACCGGCAACCGCGATGAGACGAGCCATTACGAACTTCATGGTGAACCTCAGATGATCATCGGAACCCACGCGTTGCTGTATGATGCGGCGGTTTTCCGGGACCTCGGACTGGTGGTGATCGACGAACAACACAAGTTCGGCGTCGCACAGCGTGCCTCGCTGATAGGGCGGGGAGTGGTTCCCGACGTGCTGGTAATGACCGCGACGCCGATCCCCCGGACCCTGACCATGACGATTTACGGGGATCTCGATGTTTCGCTGTTAGATGAAAAACCGCCAGGCCGGGGTGAGATCGTCACCGGCGTGCGCGTCGGAGCGAAACAGGCGGACATCAATGCGTTCGTGAAGAAACAACTCGTTGCCGGCCGCCAGGCATATCTGGTCTATCCGCTGGTGGAGGAGAGCGGAAACCTGAACGCTGAATCCGCCACCCAGGCATACGAGAAATGGCGGAAGCGCCTGCCGTCCCACGAGGTGGGTTTGATTCACGGCAAACTCCGACCTGAGGAAAAGGAGGAGATCATGCGGCGCTTCCGGGAGGGAGGGATCAGCGCGCTGGTTTCGACCACCGTGATCGAAGTGGGAGTGGATGTCCCGAACGCCACGGTCATGATCCTGCATCACGCGGAGCGCTTCGGGTTGGCACAGATCCATCAACTGCGGGGAAGGATCGGCCGGGGAGGACACAAGGGATTCTGTATCCTGCTGACCGACGGGAAAAAC
Source organism: Verrucomicrobiaceae bacterium (assembly GCA_947372405.1). The sequence continues at coordinate 4,517 of CANBTO010000166.1, read as the reverse complement.
CCGGATGCCATGGAGAAACTCCGAGTGCTTGAGACGACAGCTGACGGTTTCGAAATCGCCGAAGCCGATCTGCGTTTGCGCGGGCCGGGTGATGTTCTTGGCACCTCACAGAGCGGTCTTGCGGACTTGCGCTTCGTGGATTTTCTTGCGGACACTACCCTGCTGCGAGAAGCGCGTGATCTGGCGGAACGGGTGCTGGCGGAGGATCCATGCCTCGGCGGACGGCATGTGGCGTTGCGTGGAATCATCCAGGAGACATCCTCCTCAACTCAGCTGCCAGGTGCCACCGCATGATTATTTTTCGATGATCCGATAGATCGCGCCGGTTAGATCGATGATGAACAGGTTGCCCTCGTTGTCTTCTGCGAACGAGGGGATAAGCGTGATCCTTCCGCCTTCCGGTTGGAGGTCTGCGGTGTGGTCCTTGAAGTCGCTTGCCTTGCCGTGCTCGAGCCTGAACGACCAGATCCGCGGATTCTGATAGTCCGCGAACACATAACGCCCCTTAAGCTCCTTGACGGGGCCGCGGTAAAGATAGCCGCCGGTGACGGACATTCCCTCAGTCGGCCCACCACCATGTTTGTAAACATAGACCGGTTCAATCGCGTCTTTCGGAGCTGGTCCGCCCACGCCGGGTTTCGGGGTTTCATGATCGCCTTCGCGCAAGCGCCAGCCGTAGTTGGCGCCGCCGCCCTGGCCGCGCGGCATGTAGTCCACTTCCTCCCAGTTGTTCTGGCCCACGTCGCCTATCCAGAAATCCCCGGTCTTGCGGTCAAACGAGCAGCGCCACGGGTTGCGCACGCCGAGGGCCCAGATTTCCGGCATGGCATCCTTGGCTTTCACAAACGGATTGTCCTTCGGCACGCGGTATCCGGTTGGAGCTGACACGTCGATGCGCAGGATTTTTCCTAACAAGGTGTCCAGGGATTGTGCGTGTTGTTCCGGATCATTGCCGGCACCGCCATCGCCGTTGCCGATGTAAAGCATGCCGTCGGGACCGAAGCCGACCCACCCGCCGTTGTGGTTTTCGTAGGGTTGTTTGAATTTCAGGATGGTCTCACCCGCGGACGGATTGGTTAGAAGTTTGTCCTTGGAGACATAGCGGTTGATCCGCGTGAAATGCTCCTTGTCCGTGAAGTCCACGTAGTAGCGTCCGCTCGTCATGAAATCCGGTGCGAAGGCCAGACCTAACAAGCCCTCCTCGTTGCCTTTCCTGCTGACATCCTTGGTGATTTCGAGGAACGGCTGCTCGCTTCGTTTGCCGGTCGCGAGATCCACGATCCAGACGGTGCCGGCCTGCTCCATCACCCAGAGTTTGCCCTTGCTGCCGACCGGCATCCCGGCCCACAGCGGTCTATCGAAACCCGCAGCCACTTTTTCGACGGCGGTTTTTCCATGACCGTGGAGTGATGAAACAAGGAATGCGGCGAGGGTGATCGGTAAGATGCGGACCATGGCGTGACGCTAGCAGTGAACGAGGGTCGTGCAAGGCGGATTGAGTTTGTCCGGCCATTCGATTCCGGAATCGGGATTGACGCGGAAATGCCCGCCGCCAAGCTGTGCGCACGATGATAGCGAGACTGCGTGGCAAGGTGATTGAGGCCTATCCGAACCGGCTGGTGGTGGATGTGCACGGCGTGGGCTACGAAGTGAACGTGCCGCTTTCCACTTTTGATCGGCTGCATGCGACCGAGGGCCTGGAGGTCGATCTGCGGACACATCTCCACATCCGTGAAACCGCACATGTGCTTTACGGCTTCGCCACCGAGGAGGAACGGGATGTTTTCCTGATGCTCATCGACCGTGTAAGCGGGATCGGCCCGGCCATTGCGATGGCGGTGCTCAGCGGCATGCCGGTCTCGCGTTTCAAGAGCTGTGTGGTGGCGGGCAACACCGCCGAGCTTTCCAGAATCAAGGGCTTGGGAAAAAAAACCGCCGAACGCATCGTGCTGGAACTCAAGGACAAGGTGGGCGTCACGGACACCTGGCAGGATGCTGCCGCCGGCGAGGTGAGCGCGTCCGCAGCCGATGCGGAACTGGCCTTGCTCGCGCTGGGCTACAAGCAAGTGGACGCGCGCAAGGCGGTGCGCAAGGTGCTCGAGTCCGATCCTGCCGCAGCCGTGGAGGCCTTGGTTCGCGGGGCTCTGCGCATATTGCAGGGCTGATGTGTGCCGGATGGCGATGGTTCCGGATTTGTCACTTGCCGGACGCGGACGGTTTGCCAGACTTTGGCCAACCCACGAGTCAGTTGATTTTCCGTGAGTCAACCCACCCGCATCCTACCTGCCAACACGATGAATCAAAAAATCGGCCGCTACCGCTGGACCATCTGTGCTCTCGTATTCTTCGCGACCACCATCAACTACCTGGACCGCAACGTGCTCGGCCTGTTGAAGGACACACTGCTCCCACTCCTGAAAATGGAACCGGAGAGCACCGGCGAGAAGGAATATGCCGCCGTCGTCATGGCGTTCCAGATCGCCTACGCGCTCGGCCTGCTCGGGATCGGCCGGGTGATCGACAAGGTGGGCAGCAGGCACGGCTATGGATATTCACTCATTGGCTGGAGCCTTGCGGCCATCGGTCATGGATTCGCCACCGGACCTATCAGCTTTGGTTTCTGGCGGGCGGCGCTCGGGTTGACGGAAGCGGGAAACTTCCCGGCGGCTAACAAGACCATCGCCGAATGGTTCCCGAAAAAGGAACGCGCGCTTGCCACCGGCATCTACAACTCAGGGGCCAACATCGGCTCCATCGTCGCGCCGCTCTGCGTGCCATGGCTTGCGACGCACTATTTTCTCGGATGGAGCTGGCAGTGGGCCTTTGTGATCACCGGAGCCGTCGGCCTCTTGTGGTTGTTCTTCTGGTACAGCGTTTACAAGTCGCCGTCGGCCAAGCTCGCGGATGGAAAACTTCTGCAGGCGGAGTATGACCACATCCACAGCGACCTCGATGAGCGGGCTGAGAATACCGAGGAAAACGTGGCCGAGAAAGTCACATGGGGCCGCCTGCTCCAGTTCCGCCAGACATGGGCGTTTTTCTTCGGTAAATTTTTCACCGATCCCGTCTGGTGGTTCTATCTGTTCTGGCTGCCGGCCTTCCTCGCGGACGACAACAAGCGCAAGGTTCTCAACGCGTTTCCCAACGGCCTGCCCAACGGCATCACCGTGGATGCCGTCCTCAAGGAAACCAAGCTGTTCTCCAATCTGTTCGGCCAATCGGAGTTGCTCCAGACCGTCCATGTTCCCGGCCTGATCATCTGGCCGGTCGCAGTCGCCGTGGTTTATACGATCTCCACGTTCGGCAGCGTGTTCGGCGGTTACCTGCCCAAGCGCTTCATCGACAGCGGCATGGATGTGAGCAAGGCGCGCAAAACCGCCATGTTCATCTACGCGCTCATCCCGCTGACCGTGCTGGGCGCGATGAAAGTCGGTGAAATCAATACCTGGTATGCCGTCTTCGTCATCGGATTGGCATGCGCCGCCCACCAGGCGTGGTCTGCCAATATTTTTACGACCGTGTCCGACATGTTCCCGAAAAAGGCCGTCGCCTCGGTCACCGGTATCGGAGGACTTGCCGGCGCCACCGGCGGACTGCTGATTGCCGGGGCCGCCGGCTGGTTGCTCGATCACTTCAAGAAGTCGGGCAACGTTGAGGTCGGTTACGGCATCCTCTTTGTCGTCTGCGGAACCGCCTATCTGACCGCGTGGATCCTCATGCACCTGCTGGTGCCGAAGTTCAAAAAGATCGTGCTGTGAGGCGGCATGGTGGATTTGGATGCGCACGTGTCAGCCCATGCCATGGCTGATAAATCTCCAATTCCCGCCAACCGCCTGCCCGGAGCGCTCAAAGCGACCTGCATCCAGCAGATCGCATCGTTGGTGGTATCCAGCATGCTTGCGGATTTCGGTGAAACCGAAGGCTGGGTTTTGTGCGCGATCCTTTCGTTTTGGCCCGCCGTGGTATGGATCGCCATCCTCAGGAGAGAACGACTGTCGAAAACTGACCGGTTTTACCTCACCTACGGCTTTCCCATGATCGGATTGCTTCTGCTGGGATTCGGGTGGCGGATTCACGACTTCACATGGGAAGTCTGGCAGCGATATTGAAAGACCGCTCCATTCCAAGACTGGACGTCGTTGCCTCCCGCGCCTAAACCACGGGCATGACCGTTCGCACCCGCTTCGCGCCATCGCCCACCGGCTACCTCCATGTCGGCGGGGCCCGCACTGCTTTGTTCAACTGGCTCTTCGCCCGCAAGCACGGCGGAGTCTTTGTGCTGCGCGTGGAGGATACGGACGAAGCCCGCAACACGGAGGAGGCGAAACAGGCGATCTTCGACGGCATGAACTGGCTGGGGCTCGATTGGGACGAAGGCCCGCAAAAGGGCGGCAACTACGGCCCGTATTTCCAGAGCGAGCGCAAGGCGATCTACGACGCGTGGTTTGAGAAACTCGTCGATGCCGGGCGCGTCTATCAGGACGACGGCGCGTGGCGGTTCCGCTTCGAGCGCAAGC